>CAZMIT010000008.1:0-29388 GCA_964566495.1 uncultured bacterium
TCCTTCGGACGGATAATGCACGACAGGTATGCTGTCGTGCATTATCCGGGCTAAAACTGGAAACTGATAACTAAAAACTATAAACTGGACACTGGCAACTATAGACTGGTAACTGATAACTATAAACTGGTAACTGATAACTGATTAATCAAACAGAACGTCCTGCATGTCGTAAAAACCTGGCTCCGCCTGACTTACAAAGCGGGCAGCGCGCAGGGCACCGCGAGCAAAAGTCTCACGGCTGGAAGCGCGATGAGTAAGCTCTACCCGTTCGCCTTCCCCCGCGAAATAAACAGTATGTTCACCAGCGACGTCACCACCTCTTAAAGCAAGCACACCGATTGTATCCTGGTCACGCTCACCGGTAAACCCCTCCCGGCCGAAACAGGCCGCCTCACTAAAATCAATCCCACGGGCTTCGGCGAGGTCCTTAGCAAGAGTAAGGGCGGTGCCACTGGGAGCGTCCTCCTTATGCCGGTGATGCATCTCCAGCACCTCAGTGTCAAAGCCCTCGCCCAATGAATCGGAGGCCTGGACGATAAGCCGGCGTAACAGATTAATTCCCAGGCTCATGTTAGTGGCATAAACAACCGGAACCAGTTCAGCTAAATTCTTTATTTCATTCATACCCTTCTCGTCAATTCCGGTGGTGCCAATCACAGCTGGAGTGCCGTTTTCAATAGCAGCCCGAACAAAACTCCGAGTGGCTTCCGGGCGGGTGAAATCAACCAGAATTCCCTCGGAATCCAACACCTTTTCCGGCTCCGATTGAACAGTAACACCGCCCGGGAGGGAGGAAATTATATCCTCGGTCCGCTGACCTACAAGCGGACTGTTTTTTTGTTCCAGGGCCCCGGCAAGCGAAAACTCATCCTGGCCAGCAACCAGATTTAGGATTTCTTTCCCCATGCGGCCACCCACACCGGTAACGAGCAGCCTGGTGGAAGCAGTGGCAGTCACTGCAATTCAACCCCGCTTTCCGAAAGCAGTTTTTCAAGCTTATCATGAAGCTCGGGACGTAATTCGGTCATTGGCGAGCGCAGCTCGTTTTTACAGAGTCCACGCATGCTAACAGCAGCTTTTACAGGTATAGGATTTGTCTCCCAGAACATGGCTTCCATAAGCGGCATAAGTTCCTGGTGTATCTGCCGGGCCAGCTGCGGCTGGCCGTCCAGCCAGGCGTGAACAAGAGCGTTCACCCGATCGGGAACCAGGTTAGCAAGAACAGAAACAACACCTTGCCCGCCCACCGAAAGCATTGGCAGGGTGCGGCAGTCATCGCCGCTCAAGACGGCAAAATCTTCGTCCGTTCCCCGGGCGATCCGGGCCGCCTGATCGACATCGCCAGAAGCTTCTTTGACACCGATGATATTGGGGATTTTAGAAAGTTCAATAACTGTTTCAGGAAGCAGGTTAATACCGGTGCGGGAGGGGACGTTGTAGACAACAAGACCAATATCAACGGCCTCAGCGAGACGTCGGTAGTGATCAATCATACCGCGCTGAGGCGGTTTGTTGTAGTAAGGGGTTATAACAAGCGCATAGTCGGCGCCGGCTTCCTCGGCGTGGCGAGTCATGCGAATCGCCTCGTGCGTGCTGTTGGAACCACTTCCGGCCAGGACCCGGGCCGATTCAGCTTCGTCAATTACGGTCTCAATTACTAACTCGTGTTCCTCGTAAGCAAGCGTTGCCGACTCACCTGTCGTCCCACAGGGAACGAGCACATCGGTACCGTTTTCCTCCTGGAAACGAACAAGACGACGCAGCGCCTGCTCATCAACGTTATCGTCTTTAAGCGGCGTAACCAGTGCGACCATTGAACCCTTTAACATTGAAATACACCTCAGGTTTAAAATTTAATGATTAATCATTTTTTCTTTTTCCCAGATGTCTTCATATCTATCACGTTCACGAATAAGGTGCGCTGAGCTGCCATCGACAAGTAGCTCGGCCGGCCGGGGAAAAGAATTATAATGAGAAGCCATGCAGGCGCCGTAAGCGCCAGCGCTCATAACGGCCAGCAGGTCACCGGGGCGCGGTTCGGGGAACTGCCGTTCCTTGCCAAAATAATCGCCTGTTTCACAGACAGGCCCAACCACGTCGGCTTTAATAGGTTCATTATTACGAGGAATTACCGGCACTATGCGATGGTAAGCCTCATACATTGCCGGTCGAATAAGTGAGTTCATCCCCGTGTCAACGACAATAAAGTTATGGGTGACGGATTTTTTCACGTAAGTAACGCGGGTAATCAGCGCCCCTGCGTTGGCAGTAATAAAACGACCGGGTTCAACAATAAATTTAAGATCAAGATCGGCCAGGTAAGGTGAGATTATTTCCCACCAGCATTCCGGCGACAGAGTCTCCTCGTCTTCATAACAGACTCCAAGCCCCCCTCCCAGGTTAAGAGTTTCTACCTCAAGCCGGTGGTCACGCAGGCTACGCACAAGGTCGCGAGCTTTGGCGGCCAAACGCTTGAAAGGTTCAGGATCGGTTATCTGTGAGCCAATGTGAAAGTGTAGACCAACAAAATTCAGATTTTTGCTGCCGGCGATACGATTGGCAACAGACTCAACCTCAGGAAATGGAATACCAAATTTATTTTCTTTCTTGCCGGTAGTAATCTTAGCGTGAGTTTTAGCATCAACGGCCGGATTAACACGAATAGCCACCTGAGCCTCTGTTTGCAGCTCCTTGGCCTGGCGCTGCAGCTGTTCAATTTCAGGAACCGACTCGACGTTAAACTGGCAAATACCGGCCTCAAGAGCTCGTCGCTGTTCGGCCGCCGTCTTCCCCACTCCGGAATAAACAATTTTGTTTGGATCAGCACCAACCTTGAGTACTCTTTCCAACTCCCCCCCGGAGACTATGTCAAAACCGGCTCCAGCCTCAGCGAGTAACTGGAGCACAGCCAGATTACTGTTACTTTTGACAGCAAAACAGACTAATGAGTCCTGCTGGTTGAAAACTTGCTGAAATTTTTGCAATTGATTCAGCATGTGACTGCGACTGTAGACGTAGAGGGGGCTGTCGTATTTTTCAACCAGATCAGTCAGTGGAATATTTTCACAGTGGTATTCACCGTCCAGATACTTAAAGGCGGTGGCGGAAAAACTATCAGTCATTGTTGTTGACCTCCTGGAGCCAGTCGCCCGCCTCGGCAAGCGCCGCCCGGACCCGGCGGGGCGCTGTCCCCCCATAAACGTCGCGGCGCTCCATGCAGGCGAGTGGATCGATATAATCATAAATATCCTGTTCAAATTTCGCTGAGAGGGATTGATATTCATTCAAATCAAGTTGCGATAATTTTTTTTCCTGTCGACGAGCCTTTTCAACCAGCTCACGAACGATGTTATGGGCACGTCGGAAGGGCTCGCCTTTTTCTACCAGGTAATCGGCAAGATCGGTAGCGGCAAGAAAATTCACCTCGGTGGCGGCCGCCATTTTTTTACGGTTAAAAGTCGTTGTAGAAATAATTTCTGGTAAAAGTTTCAACCAGCTAAGAGCGTCCAGAGCTCGGAAAAGATGAAATTTGTCCTCCTGGAGATCACGGTTGTAGGCGAGCGGTTGAGCTTTAAGCAGCGAAGCCATGCCCTGGTAAGCGGCAAACAGACGAGAGCTGCGGCCACGAATCAGCTCAAGCGCGTCGGGATTTTTCTTCTGTGGCATAATGCTGCTGCCGGTGGTGTATTGCTCGGCCAGTTGACAAAAGTCAAAAGCCGGTGTCGACCAGGTTATCCAGTCCTCGGCCAACCGGGATGCGTGCAGGGCAAGTGTGGTTAAGGAGTGGAGATAGTCGAGCATAAAGTCGCGTTCGGAGACAGCGTCAAGACTGTTACGGGAGAGGCGCGCGAAGTCCAGCTGGTCGGCGAGGAACTGGCGATCAATTTTAAAACCAGAGCCGGCCAGGGCACCACTCCCAAGGGGAAGAACGTCGAGCTCGTCCTTGATTTTTTGCAAACGGCAGTAATCACGGCGAAACTTTTCAAAAAAAGCTAACAGGTAATGGGAAAGACTGACCGGCTGAGCGGGTTGCAGATGAGTAGCTCCCGGCAGCGGGGTTTCGGTCTCTCCCTCAGCCTTCCCCAGTAGAGCTTTGAGTAGAGTTAAGATACCAGTTTCCAGGTCAGTGGTGCAATCTTTAAGATAAAGCTTTACGTCGACGAGGACCTGGTCGTTACGTGAGCGACCGGTATGCAGACGCGAGCCCAACTCGGGCAGTCGTTCAGTAAGCTCGGCCTCTATATTCATGTGAATGTCTTCCAGCCCGGGATCAAGCTGCAGCTCACCAGCGTCCAACTCCGCTTTTATAGCGTTAAGAGTATCAACAACCTGTTGAGACTCGCCGGGTTCATAAACACCGAGACGCTCAAGCGCTCGAGCCCAGGCAATAGAGCCGCGAATATCATACGGATAAAGCCGACGGTCCAGGTCCAATGAGGAGGTAAAGTCAAGCATTGACTCGCCAGGTCCCGACTCTTCGGAGCTGCGCCAGAGCGTCACTGGCGGTCACGCCGACGTCCGGCAACTTCAAGCGGTAGTCCCCAGAGACGCACAAACCCAGGAGCCAGGGATTGATCAAACTCATCGCCCTCGTCGTAAGTGGAGAGCGAACGATCATACAGGGACTCGGGGCTTTTGCGACCGTTTACTACGGCATCTCCCTTATAGAGACGCACTCGGACCTTGCCGGTTAACCGTTCCTGACTCTTGTTGACAAAAGCGTCCAGGGACTCGCGAAGATCTGAAAACCAGAGACCGTTGTAAACCAGCTCAGAGTATTTTGGCGAAATTCGCTGTAGATGGTGGTAAACGTCACGATCGAGGACGAGATCCATCAGGGCGCGGTGGGCTTCGAGCAGAACAACAGCTGCCGGTGCCTCGTATATTTCACGTGATTTAATGCCGACAAGCCGATTTTCAACCATATCAATTCGGCCAACGCCGTGGCGACCGGCGAGCTCATTTAGCCGCTCAATAAGGTCTACAAGAGCAAGTTCACTGCCGTTTAAGGCAACTGGTTTCCCCTGTTCAAACTCCAGCGTCACTTCTTCCGGCTCATCAGGGGCTTCGAGAGGATTAGTCGTCCAGAGGTAAACGTCCTCGGGCGGCCGGTTCCAGGGGTCCTCCAGCGGGCCACACTCAATACTTACTCCCCAGAGGTTGCGGTCATAGCTGTAGGGGCTTTCCGCTGTCGCCTCGACCGGAATATTGTGGCGGTCAGCGTATTCAATTTCATCCTCACGAGTATCCAGTTCCCAATGGCGCACAGGGGCCAGCACTTCAATATCAGGCGCCAGGGCCCGGGCCGAAACTTCGAACCGTACCTGGTCGTTGCCTTTCCCAGTGCTACCGTGAGCAACAGCGTCAGCATCGTATTCGCGGGCAATATCAACAAGGTGTTTAGAAATAAGGGGACGAGCAAGAGCGGTTGCCAGCGGGTAACCGTTCTCATAGACGGCCTGAGCTTTTAGCCCCGGCAAAACGTATTGGCTGGCAAACTCTTCGCGCACATCGCGAATCTGAATGTCGGCGGCTCCTGCCGCTTCGGCTCGTTCCGGCAGCGGCGCCAGGTCTTCTCCCTGGCCAACGTCGGCGGCGAATGCAATAACCTCACAGTCATAATTTTCTTTCAGCCAGTGAACGATGACGGAAGTATCCAAGCCACCGCTAAAAGCAAGTACAACTCGATTGATCTCCTTCTTCTCCATAAATAAACCTCCTGAATTAATGTTAGTTGCCCTCTGTTATTTATCAGGGCTATATTTGAGCCCCGGGTCCTCTTTCATTTAGCTTCTATCAGCAATCAAACTTCAGTGCTATAATTTGTTGAGTGTTACTATAAAAGCAGCCCCCCTAAAGCAGCCAGAAGTCGGGCAAAATTTTTCATCTGTTGACGATATAAAATTTCATCACTGCCCTGAAACAGCTCCACTCGAGAACGCCAGGGCGAGGCCATAGAAAGCAGTGCCGGCCCGGCAACGGCGTCGGCCAGATCCCCGGGACGACCGTCCAGGACTGCTTCACAGCCCCGGCCCAGATAGAGAACACCACTATTTTCGGGCCAGCCTGTTCCATTTATAATTTCAATAACTGCCCCGCGGTCAAGCAGGGACTTCAAAAGGACCCGGTCCGGCTCGACGCCGGAAGGAAGACGTAATTCCAGCTCAAATTCAAACAACAGCGAGGCGCGCATCAGGCTGTAACAAAAAGCGTCAACACGGCCAACATAAGTTAACTTGTCCAGCTCCTGGCGGGCGGAAATTGTATAATAATCAGTTAAAATTTGACAGGGGACAAAGCGGCTACTACCCAGGTTGACAACCGGGGCCGGACTTTTGGCAGCCAGCTTTTCAGCCAGTCGTTGTTCCGTAAACTGCAGGGCGAATAGATCAACCAGCGGTGCCGCCGCAAGCAACTCCTCCACCTGCTGATTATTTTCTACTGCGCTGACAAGCAGCGGAAACAGCTCCCCTTGACGCTGACGGACAGCCTCGTAGGCCACTGCCCGCAGAGGTGGAGAGTCCGCGGCCAAACCGAGACGTAGTGGACGTTTAGGACCAAATCCCGGTATTAACGGCCGATCAAGGGCAGAAAAAAGTCTCTGGCTCGCTTCTGAACCAATAAATTCCAGGCCAAGCAGGTGGGGTGGGAAATCAGAACTCATTGTTTAACGCCTCCCTGGCCCGAAGATGATTAGAGTAACTCTTCCATCACTTGAATTCGCTTGTTCGCCAACCGTTCCAGTGCCTGGTGATTAACGTCCTTCTCATCTGTCAGCTTCTCTTCCCAGCGCTGCCGGTAAGCCTCGTAAAGTTCTTCCAGCTCCGCCTCACTCAGAAAAGGCCAGATTTCCCGACGAGACTCTTTCAACGCCTCCAGGGACTGATAATCATCCTCCGGCCAGCGCTCCCGGTAAGCCTCCTGCAGCGTCAAAGAAGAATCCTTAAGCTGCTGCCAGTATTCAACAACTTCAGCAACATGTTCCTGGTAGGTAAATGATTTTGCTCCAAGATCATAAATAGTACAGCGTTCTAACGGGATATGCAGACGCTCATAAAGACTTAATTCATACTCCGGCGCAAGCAGTGCATCCCGGCGCAACAAATCTGTCCCGGGCAGTGCAATGGTCAGATCCATGTCCTCCTCGGCCAGCTTAAAACGGCCTTCAACATAAAAAACAAGCGTTCGGTCGTAATCAAAAGTAGCCTCTAATTGCCGGTGAAAATCAGTAAGTATATCACGCGCCCGACCACAACCAATAGTAAGGACCACCAGGTTACTGACCGGTTTCCCTTCCGTCCGGGCATTCTCAAGCAACACCTGGAGGCCGTTTTCCATCGTTGATCCCGTGGCTATACAATCACCGATTAGAAGCGTAGAACCGGGGAGATAGTCAATTTTCCGATACTGGTCCTGTTTAATCTGCCAGCGCTTGCCACGCTGATAACGCTGGGAAGTCATGTAAGAGCAATACTGGCGGTTAAATCCATAGGCTTCGCTGAGAGCCTCGCGAAGCTGAAAGTTAAGCCCGCCGCGCAAAAAATGAAGAATACAATTTTCTTTACCGTTTTTCTCACCAATCAGCTCAGCAAGCGGATCCAGCTTCAGCAAGCGGCTGGCTGCCGTCCGCATGCCCTCGGGAAATTTAATCCCCACCAGCTCAGGCCGGTTACAGATTTCCCTTGTCTCAGGGGTTGAAAAGATATATTCTTCGATCGGACTGTGGTTATCCTCTATCTGATAGAGGCTAATATCTCTGTCACGATGTAATGCTTCAAGCTGTGTCATCGAGCAACTCCTCCAGTTCTACCAGCTATTTCTTAGCTGGCGAAGATGTTGGAATACCTCCCGGCCGGTCGGCGAGTCGGGCAAGCCCCTTAAGTTGTTGATCAGTTGCGGATCATCAAACCGGAGAAAGGGGTTGTAGCGTTTTTCCTCGCCCAGTATCGACTCGGGTTCTTTGTTACCAACTTTAGTTCCTTTAACATAATCAATTTTCTGTTGAATTATCTCGCTATCGGGTTCAAACTTACGCGCGAACTTTAAATTCTTAAGAGCGTAATCATGTCCGGGCATTAGTTTAAGACGATCCGGCAGCGAGCGAAGCTTATTTTTAATCGATTGGTAAAGCTCCCGTGTATCACCACCGAACTTAGGATTACCGCAACCGGCGAGAAAAAGTGTGTCGCCGGTGATCAAGCAATCGGACGACTTAAGACAGATACTCCCCGGGGTGTGACCGGGAGTATGTAAAACTTCAAGTCGCTCCTCACCCAGCTCCAGAACATCCCCCTCGCGCAATTCGCGATCAAGCTTGCCAATTTGACGGGCGGCTTTCACATGGCCGTAAATTTCAACATCGGAGCCACTGGCGAACTGCTGGTTGGCACCTGTGTGGTCGCCGTGACCGTGGGTATTAACAATCCAGACCGGTTGGAGCGACTGCCGGGCCAGGAAACGCTCCACGGCACCACTGGCCACGGGGTCTACAAGACCGGCTTCGCCTGATGCTTGTGAATATACCACATAGGAGTAGTTGTCACCATACTCGCTCCGTAACCGTTTTATCACTTATTTGTCGCCCTCCAGCAGTTCCTTGACACGCTCTGGGTCGGCACTCCTGAACACCATCAATCCCTTCTGTTGGGAGGGCATACCGGTACAATAAGCGTACTCAATATTAACCTCGTGGTCGGCCAGGCGTCCGGCCAGTTCAGCAAGAGCTCCGGGTTTATTTTCTAAACCGACTACCAGCACATCATTTTCCACGACCAGCAGGCCCTGCTCCTCAAGCTGGTGAACTGCCGGACCGGGTTTGTCGACAATCATGCGCACGACAGCGTGGTCAACTGTGTCGGAAACCGTCATTGCTAAAATGTTTACCTCTTTTTCCTGCAAACTTTCACAGACACTGGCTAGAGTGCCAGGCCGATTGGCGAGAAAGATAGACAGCTGTTTCCTGATATTAACCATATCATTACACTCCTTCTTGAATTTTTTTAATTCAGTCACAATTAACTATATTATTTAACGCTGAAAATTCAATCATTCCGGCTATTTGCGGAGGAAAAAAGTGCCGTGTGACCGGGACCGAGCAAATTGTTAAGCCCCCGAGCCAGCTCCGGCTGGAGATTCACCCGACTGGAAAGTTCTAACCGGTTAGTTTCTGTGGTTTCCCTAATATATAACCTGACAGGGCTGTCGCCGCTAAATCCAGTTAAAAGCTGTTTAAGCTTTTGAAGCTGATCCATCCGCTGATGTTCGGTTAAGTATATCAACAAACCGAAACAATCCCCACGACTTACCGGCTGAGCTCGAGTAACCATCCAGCCTTCAGAATCGTGAGCAAGCTTACAGAGCAAAACGTGGCGGTGCAGATCATCACCGGTTTCAGCGGCAGGCAGGACAAGTTCTTCGTCTTCACCCAAAAGCCTCAGGTAACGCGTTTCAGCGCGGGAATAGACTTCCTCACAGAGAGCCAATAACTGCGGTGGCGCCACTACCTGTTCGGGGTGAAAATCCTTTTCTACAAAATCGTGAGGACGTCCGGGAGTCATGAAAGTAAATAAGTCAGCAAATGACTGTAGTGGATGACCGGTCGGGTAATAACCAAGCGCTTCTTTCTGAGCGCGCGTGCGGCGTTGGAACGACCAGGACAGCGAACTGGAAGCAGTCAGTTCATCCAGCGGACCGCCGCCTTCACCAAAAAGGTTTTCCTGGCCGCGCTCACGCTCTCGATATGTCCGCCCTCCATGCTTGATAAGTTCTTCCGCCCGCTTGACAAGACCACCGCGATCCTCAACAAAACTATCAAAGTAGCCACTGGAGGCGAGCGATTGAAAGGCCCGGCGATGCAGCAGAGCAGGATCAACGCGACTTAAAAAATCATTCAAATCGGAAAACTCCTCCTCTTCCTGGCGCTCAATTATTTCCTGAGCCAGTTTAGCACTGACATGTTTAACAGCCATCAACCCATACCTGACCCCTTCCTCGGCAACTGAAAACTCGGCCGCCGAATAGTTAACCCGGGGTGGTAAAAGACGGAAACCATCCTCCTGCATCGCCGCGGCGATACGACCAATCCGGTCGCGGTTGCCGGCCTTGACGGTACAGAGGGCCGCATAAAAACAACGGGTGTAATGGGCCTTCAAGTAGGCGGTGCGAAAAGTTATTTCAGCATAAGCAGCGCTGTGGGAACGATTGAAACCATACTCGGCAAAATTGGAGAGAGTCTCAAAGAGTTGTTGCGCCCACTCCTCCTCGTAACCGTTTTCCCGGGCGCCGTCGATAAACTCCTCCTTTAACGAGGCCATCAGCTCGGCTTTCTTCTTGCCCATTGCCTCCCTGAAGGTATCGGCACGAGCCCAGCTAAAGCCGGCCACCCGACGAGCAATTGCCATTACCTGCTCCTGGTAAATAATTAAGCCATAGGTTGACTCCAGAATAGACTCCAGGTCTGGATGGGGATATTCAACCGGTTCCTCGCCCCGGCGGCGCTTAAGATAAGAATCGACTATCCCCGACTGCAGTGGACCGGGGCGGTAGAGAGCCAGACAATCCATCAGGTCCCTCCGAGTCTCGGGCTGCAGACGCTGGACAAGATCACGACAGCCGGCGGTTTCAAACTGAAATACACCCTCCAGAGACTGCTCCTTCAACCAGGCACTGACCTGCGCATCGGTCTCGGGCAGCGCCGCCAGGTCGACTTCTTCACCGGACGGAAGTTTTTCCAGGGTAAGCTCCAGGAGGGTCAGTGTAGTCAGACCCAGTATATCCAGTTTTAAATAACCGAGCTGCGTCAGGTCATACATGTCATACTGAGAGGCGGTCTGCCCGTCTGACGACGGCCGGTAGAGGGGGAGCTGGGCGTCCAACTCACCCTCACCAATTAAAAGTCCGGCGGCGTGCAGAGAAGCGTTGCGGACCAGCCCCTCAAGTTTTTGCGCCTGTTCATACCACCGCTTGAAAGAGTCGGCCTCATTCAAAACTTTTTCCAGCCCCTCAAAACGGTCGGGTAGCTGGGCCAGCGGCTGATCAACGTCAACCGGAAATAATCCCAGCAAGCGGTCTATCCTCTGGCGCGACTCGCCCCGGATCCGACCGACGTCGCGCAGCGAGTTCCGAGCTTTCAGACGGCCGAAAGTTATTATCTGTGCGACCGACTGTTCTCCAAAACGTTGGCGCACATAATCAATTACCTCGTCGCGCCGGCGGTCGGCAAAATCAAGATCAATGTCGGGCATCTCTTCGCGCTCACGATTTAGAAACCGCTCAAAAATTAAATCGTGCGCGAAGGGATCAACTTCGGTAATTCCGAGCAGATAGGCGACAAAAGAACCGGCAGCCGAACCACGCCCCGGCCCAACCGCTATTCCCTGCTCCCGCGCCCAGTTGACAATATCGGCAACGATAAGAAAGTAATCGGCAAAACCACGCGAGGTGATCACCTGCAGCTCCATCTCCAGCCGCTCGGCCGCCCCCTCCTCTTCAGTAGCGTAGTCTTTTTGTTTGAACGCCTGCTGACAGCGTTCCTTCAGGTGGGCGGCACTACCTTCTTCGCCGGCGGCTGGGTAGGAGGGCAACTGGTGGCTCCCGGTGCGAAACTCAAACGAACAACGCCGGGCTAGCTTTTCGGTCAGCTTTAGACGTTCCGCCTCCTTCCCCAACCAGTCACGCATTTGAGCCGCCCCGACGACGTGCTGTTGACGCCGGTGCGAGGGTAGCTCATCGAGCTCTTCCAGCTCAGTATTTGTCTGGACAGCCAGTCGCAAGGGCAAAACATCCGCGTCCTCAGGCGACGGATAGTAAGCCGGATGGGTAAAAAGTACGGCGACCCCGTGCTCGTCCGCATACCTTAAATACTCCTGTTGTTTGGGCGAGAGAGGACCATAGACAGGTATTTCAACGTAATATCTGTCGCCATACAACTCTACTCCCTGTTTCAACTTGTCGGCAAAGTCAGGAAGCGAAAGTGTCAGGGGGGGACTGCCGGGTCCCGTTGACTCTGGGCCGAGCACAAACAAGCCCTCGCACATTTCAGCCAGCCGAGTGCGGGGAACGAAAAGTCCGTCGCTCTCACGCGTTCGATAACTCTTGCTTATAAGTTGACAGAGATTGGAATAACCTGTCTGGTTCTCAACCAGCACTCGAAGACGCGAAAAACTGGAGCGACGGCGCGAACTATCCGGCGCGCCCACAATGAGCTCTGAACCCACCACCGGCTTAATTCCCCGCCGGAAAGCCTGCTGATGAAATTTAAAGGCACCAAATAAGTTGTGGGTATCGGTCAGCGCCGCAGCTTTCAACCCAAGCTCAGCCAACCGATCAAGATACTGCTCCACTGTCATACAACCGTCGCGGAGAGTGAATTCAGAGTGCGTGTTCAACGGGGCAAAACCAGCCATAAAATCACCGGAACAGAAACAGAGTTGATTTTTCAGTCCTGGAAGCTATGATATTAACTACTCACTTTATCTTTCCCCTCACCCTGACCCTCTCCCTCAAGGGGAGAGGGGATAGATGAGTAGTTACCTATGATATTTGGATAGTAGAATTATACAAAAAATGGGAGCGGATCGAACTATTAGTATAGTAGAAGCAGTAAAAGAAGCGGGAGTGATTGGCGCCGGCGGCGCTGGATTCCCGACTCATGTTAAATTAGACGCCGAGGTAGAGACCGTTATCGCCAACGGGGCGGAGTGTGAACCCCTGCTGTCGACGGACGTCCATCTTATGACTGAACGGGCTGAAGATGTAGTAGCGGGTCTGAAGCTGGCCGGCGAGGCAACTAACGCCAGCCGGCTTATAATCGCCCTTAAACGCAAGTATAAGCAGGCTACTGCCGCGCTGGAGAAGGCTATCGGTGACGATGATATTGAGCTTTACCTGATGGACAACTACTATCCGGCCGGTGACGAAGTGGAGATGGTCCACGCCGTCACAGAAAAAATAGTCCCCGAAGGTGGAATCCCGCTGGACGTCGGAATAGTTGTCAGTAACGTCAATACGCTGCTTAATGTCCACCTCGCTCAGTCTGAGAACCAGCCGGTAACCAGCCGCTGGATCACTGTGGCGGGTGAACTACATGAACCCTACATCGCCGAGGCGCCAGTAGGAACAAAAGCCGGTGACCTGCTGGCGGCGGCCGGGCTGGCCACTGAGGAGCCAACGCTGATCACCGGCGGACCAATGACCGGAGACCTCGTGGATTTGGAGCATGGAATCACTAAAACATGCGGCGCCCTGATTGCCCTGCCGCCGGACAATACGACCGCAGTTCGCAAACGGCGAACGCCACAGGTAGAATACCGGCGCGGCCAGTCAACTTGTGACCAGTGCTATGAATGCACAATCGTCTGCCCGCGCAATCACGTTGGGCACGATCTTTACCCGCACAAACTTATGCGTAACCTATTTATTGCTCCCGAATATAGTAAAGCCGACCTGACCTCGGTTTACCTCTGTTGTGAATGTGGACTCTGTGACATGTATGCCTGCCCGCTCGACCTGTCGCCCCGCGACGTAATTGTGCAACTGCGCGGGGAACTGCAGGAGGCCGGAATTGATAACCCGCACAACCGCGAGGAGCTTCAAGAACACCCGGAAAAAGAATTTCGCAAGGTTAACGCCGACCGACTGTTGACGCGAATTGGATTGAAAAAATATGATCTGCACGACTTTCCCTTACGAGAAATAAAACCAGGCGAAGTAAGTATCTCGCTCGACCAGCACGTTGGCCCCCCTTCCAAACCGACAGTCGAAGAGGGCCAGCGAGTGGCAAAAGGTGACTTAATTGCGGACATCCCGCAGGGCACGCTGGGCAGCAAGCTGCACGCCAGCATTGATGGAACTATAACTGAAATCAACGACAGTCAGATCGAAATTACCGCGGAGGAAGACTGACAATGGAAAACGCAATTGGACTGGTAGAAACGAGCAGCATGGCACTGGGCCACGAAGTTACGGATGCAATGGTTAAAAGAGCCGACACTACCCTTGTAGAGGCACATACGGTCTGTCCGGGAAAATTCATTGCCCTGGTCACCGGTACCGTCGCCGACGTTGAAAAGTCTGTCGACCGAGGAATTGAAGTGGCCGGACACACGCTTGTGCAGGATTTAATTATTCCTAATATACACCCCCAGCTTATTCCCGCTATTCGCGACACTTCGGACGCTCATGAACTCGATGCACTGGGAATTGTAGAATTTTTCTCTGTATCGGCAACCATCATTGCCGCCGATGCCGCCGCCAAAAAATCAGAGGTCCAGCTCATTAACGTCCGGCTGGCCAACGCCATGGGGGGCAAAGGCTACTTTACCCTGACGGGCAGCGTCGAAGCTGTCAACTCCGCCGTCGACGAGGCTTGTAATACGGTCAAGGGAGACGGTATACTAATTGAACGGGTCGTCATTCCACGCCCGGACAAGTCATTGGAACCAAGCGTCCTTTAAATTCTTCACATAACTGAGTTTACTTAAAAAATCCTCTTTTCTGACGGGAGAGGTTAGGGTTAGGGTCAAGATGAAAAAAATTTGGTGGACCTTCAGTCTGATCATTAGCCTGGCGATCGCACCGGGGCTTTTATACGGATCTATGGGGCTGGGTGCACCGGGGATTTTTGAGCAGCAGTCGGGTCCTGTGACAGTGGGACCTTACCTTGGTTTCTCATCCGGGGGGTTTGGCTATGAAGCTGATTTTGATGGCCGGTTTTATACTTATTCCGAAACTGCCGAACCGGCCGCCGGCTCAATTAAGGGCGGTTACCAATTTAACTCCTTTACAGCTATCGAATTAGAGCTCGCCCTGGGGGGGAACGACTCAGAATACGCTCCTTCCATTAATTCTGATTTTGAAGTTGACGTCAGATATTTCACTACGATTCAACTCAGAATAGAATATCCCTCCTATATCATTCCTTACGCACTATTTGGCTTAACCCGCGGACGCATTATCTACGAGGACGCCAATAGACGCCATTCAACAATTTCCAGCAGTCCTGTGGCAGGCGTTGGGGTACGACTACCTTTACGCTCGGACCACCGTTCCTCAATATTTTTTGAAACAAAATTTCTTGGTGAGAGGATCTTCTCCAGACAACGTCCTATTACCGATGACGAGCTGCATCAATTTGCCCTGGGGATAACCTTTGGACTTTAACGGAGTGAAATTATGAAGAAACTAAACCTTGTCTTTCTGTTTGTTCTGGTTTTATTTCTTTTGACGCCCGGCTGTCGCGGCGGCGGTCAATACACGGTTTCACCGGGGGAGCGTCCCCGCGTAATGATCGAAACGCCCCACCTTGACGAGGCGGATTTTCGAGGCCTAATCGCCAACTACTACTTAGATCAGAACTATAATTTAGAAACAAACCGTCCGGGCGAGCTGGTATTAATAAGTCCCCCCAGCGAAGGAGCCCTGGGGAACCAACATAATATAATTGAATTCAATTTTATCAGTCTGCGAAATCAGACACGAATAATTGCCAAACCCTATGAGGTAACAATGCGGGGCGGTCAAGCCGTTGACGCCCCCTCGCCGCTTCCCCCAGAAGCTCACTATAACAATGCTATCCAGGAATATTTGGATGAACTGGCGCGACTTGTTCGCCAGGAAGAAGCCTTTGAGGAGTTGATGGAGCTGGAACTGGAGCGCTGATTCGCCAGTTTGATTTATTTCCTTTATCGGGGTGAAAACGTTTGATTTATCTATGTCGGTCGGTCAATAAATTTATTTTTATCCTGCTGGTTATATTTATGACCAGCTTCAGCTTATTTTTAAGTCTCCCACTCCAGGCGACCACTGCCAGCCCGAGCGAGGAAGAACTGCGGCAACAGCTCGAATCGCTCCGACAGCTGCTGGCCGAACAGGAGACTCTCATTTCAGACCTTGAGGCGGAGAAGCTCGACCGGCCCGTGCATCCCGAGGTCAGCAGACTTCGTGAAGTAGTCGCAGAACTGGAAGAAGAAAACAAGCGACTCAGCGAAAAAACTGACGAAACCCAGGTCGATAGTAACGAATTAGAGGAAATGGAGACCCGGCTTGACACTAAAAGTGACTCTATCCATATCCTGCAGGAACAACTGGATGAGCGGCACGAAGAACTGGAGCATTATCGTGAACTCTCCCAAAAAAGAGAAGATGAACTGCAGTCAATGGAATCCGAGCTTGAGGAAATTGAAGAGCTGGACGCCCAACAGGCGGGGGATTTCATGCAAATCACGCTGGAAGAGGCAATACTATTTGAAGGCGGTGAAGCCGATCTGAAAGAAGCCGCACATCCCACCCTGAATCGCTTCATAGAAATTGCAGACACCTACTCTGAATATGTTGTCCAGGTGGAAGGCCACACCGACGACGTCCCACTCAGTGCCGGCCATGAATTTGATTCTAACTGGGAGCTGTCAGCGGCTCGCGCTGTAAACGTAGTCCGCTACATCGAAGATAACTCTGAGATAGATATGGAACGAGTAGTTGCCGCCGGCTACGGCCCCCATCAACCCCTGGTCCCTAATGACTCGCCTGAAAACCGGCGCAAAAACCGGCGAGTGGAAATAAGTCTTTATCCGCCTGAATTTTTAGAAGATGACCCGGAAGGTGCTGTTACCCCGGATGAAGATATTCTGGAATAAGTTCCCCGGTCACACAACTTGTTCAATACAGGTTGTTCTACTGCTGTTACTGTTGACTGCTTTCGCCCTCCCCTATCTTCCTGCCACAGCTAATGATTTTTTACAACCCGATCAGCCGCGGCGACTGCAAAGCCTCGGCCCTCGTTTTGAATTGCCACCGCTTAATTATCGGGTTATTGAGGTTCGAGGCAACCCCTACCAGCTCCCCGAGGGAAGCACCGAGTGGCTTCCCCTGAATGAGGGAGATTTCTTGACCCCGCATACTCGTATTGCAACGCTCGACGACGACCTTGTTGTAATTGAGGTGGTTGGTATTTCCTATCTCCGGCTTAACGAAGCGAGCGAAATAACTGTGCGTGAGCTGAGCCGGAAACAGATAACCCGCGACGCTGAGGATGGCCTGGTGCGTACACAGCAGGAGAAGAGTCAAAACGAAATCAACCTGGAAATGTATCAGGGCGAACTGGATCAGACCCTGCGCCACCATGAGGACCAGGAGATAAACTACGAAGTAGAAACTCCTCAGGCCACCCTGGGAATTAGAGGTACTTCCTTCACGGCCCGGGTAGACGCGGACGGCACGGAGAGCGAAGTCCTCGACGGCCGGGTTGAATTTATACCCGAGCAGGGACTGGGCCGGGAACTGGGCCCCGGTCTTAAGAGTAGTGTGAAAACGGGGGACACTGATATTTCTGAACCGGAGATGCTGCCAGCAGAACGCCAAAAAGAGATGGAAGAGACACGCCGGCAGGCTCAGGAAGCGCTGCTCCTGGAACCAGAGCTTGACCCCCGACGAGCCGGTGGAAGCCGATTCAGGGAGATTGACACGGGAGTTTTCCAGGTCAGCCAGGATCACCACTTGCCCCAGGAAATTGAGGTTGAGGGAGAGGCCAGAGCCCTTGAGCCCGACCAGGAAATCGCCCGGGTAAAGGCCTGGCGCGCTGGCGATACCTTGCCCATAGAGGGAGTTGAGAACTGGAGTTTTAACGTTCAGATAGACACTCTACCGGTCGGACAAGCTGATACTATTCCCCTGCAAATGGTGGCCGAAGACGATACAGGCACCCGCTCGGACACTAAAAATTTATTCATCCAAACACAACACCCCGATCCGGAGGATGTCTTGCCCGTTGACTACAGCTCCGGCACAGTGCCCGTCGAACTTAAGCAACTGGGACAGCGCAGTGTTACCGGGGTTGAATTTCCTTATCAGCTCTACCTTGATGATCTGAGCGCAACTGACGTAATAACAGTGCGCGGTAGCGCCAGCTCAGACTCCCCGATTGAGGGAGTGGCTTACAGCTTGAACCGGGGCATAACCTGGTCGGAAGCAGAGGGGGACAGTCAGTGGAAGTTCGAAATTCCGTTTTCAGAGGATGAAGAATTTATCTTTTCCCCCCGGGTGGTTGCCTGGAACGCTAATGCGGAAATTGGAGAAGCGGAGGTGCTTCCTACCTTTCAGGTGGAGGAAATCTCTCACAACGAACAAATTGAGTCGCTGATGGAAACTTATCTGCGTAGTTTTTACATTCGCGATCCCAGGACAAGTCTGGATCTACACGCCGGCAATTTCGACTGGCTACTTAATAATCCGGGGAGTTTAACTGAAACAACACTCCAGCAGTTGTACAAAAAAATATTAGAGTTCGGTGAGAATATCCAGATCTTTACTTCTGTCGATCAAAGAATTGTAACGCACGAAGAAGCACAGGTCAGTCTTGAACTGCAAATTTTTGGCCGCCACAGTCCAACAGATCGCTGGTTTACCATGTTCGCCAGCCCTGTTGACTTTTCCTGGGTTCGCATGCCGGGAGGCAATTATCAATTAAACGAACTACAGAATTTTCCCAGTAAAAACTATATCTATAACTCCGAACCTATCCAGGCGACCGACCCGGATGGGATCTCGCTGGCTGAACTTGATACAACTGCTCCTGAGAAAGGGGAGCTTCAGGTGGATCAACAGTATGATAGCTGGGTTGTAAGTATTAATGAAACCCAAGCAACAGGCGGAGTCTTTAAGCTTGAGACGGAAGAAGTAAGTGAAGCTTTCCCTGTCCCTTCACCTGGTTCTTTAGTTTACCAGCAGGCCGAACTTCTCGAACGAAACCGCTTGTATGCCTTTGCTCTCGAAGACCGGACCGGAAGGGAAAGGATTGGCCTGCTGCGGCCGACAAAGACAAACGACGAAAAGGTAAGTTTAGAACTCCTGCTCTACGAAGATTTACTGGACTTGCTATAAACTTCTCCTCGATTGGAATTTCTTTCACACGGTTCTGCCCGCAGCTGTTCAGTCTGCTAATCTTTCAGCACCTGGTTCAATACTTACTCCAGTAGATTGGACACCCCCTCATCATTCCCAGAAAGTAACCCCTGCAAAATTTTCCCGAAGGAGTACCCATGGATACGACGGAAACACTGGCGAAACTAAATGCGTTTGCCGAGAGGGTCATCGCTCCGCTCTGCGGTTTTGACGGCGCCAGGGACTACTACAGCTCCTGCAGTGCTGATAATTTTATTCCTGACATACATACCCCGGCACTGCTCGTTCAGAGCCGCTCGGATCCTCTGATCGCCTGGGATCAGTCTATACTGGACCAAATTAATAATTCCCGATTCACCCGGCTGTACGAACTAAAGGAAGGCGGACACATGGGCTTTGTTGCCGGTAAAGTCCCTCTCCGCCCCCATCACTGGCTTGAAGAAGAGCTTGCCTGCTTCTTCGCTGAAGTCAGTAAGTGAAGCAATGGAAGATTTGTATTTGGGACCGTAAATCTAACCGCGGTGAGTAGATTCTGGGGATCAGCTTTTATTTTTTGGTTCTGTAGAAAACCTTGTCTTCCATCTCTTAACTTTGACATGAAGTTTTGGACCCTTGAAGACGGATTTATAGAAATTAGTAGCCCTGGAGGGGCTGATTACTAATTTCTATACCTCGGAGCAGCCACGACGGCGGCGAGAATGTCCAATAGGGTGTCCGCTTCGTTATATACTGTGGACGCTAAACAATTACGACATATCAATAACCAGAACTCCGCGGAAGCACATTTTCTAATTATAACTCATCTCACTAAAAATACCTAATTTGTCCCTGTAACGTCACGAGTTAAAGCCGGTGGAGCGTTCTTGGCCAATTAGAGTTTGCCCCTTATGAAAACGTATACCTCGGAGATTGGCCGGAGGCCAATAAAGAGTGAGTCCCAACACCTTTGATTAGCCCGTCTCCAGCAGGGATTTCAACAGCTCCAGTTCTGTGTAAAAACTAATTTTCCGGTGAAAGTAAGTAAATAATTCAAAGTACGAGAAAATCAATTATGAATTTTTGAAGATTTTCAAACTTTCAACCTCCGAGGTAACTGCGGTAACTACATAAGCTTCCCTGGCTCAGGATTTGGGGGTGGGTTTCCAGACGAAATTTTGGTGAGAGAATAACTGATGTGTTATACTTATTATAGTCAATAGATGATTTATAGCTGTTGGCCTATTGGTTCTGCTCGGGTGACAGTGACCTTTCATTGTATTTCCCCTTTTTGGGAAAGATTAAATGAACAGTTAAAATAATTTAATTGGCGAATTATGGGGTGCTTAGATATGGAAATTTATCCCGGCATTGAACAAGATCCAGATCGCAGGTTTGGAAAACCGTGTCTGAAAGGTACCCGGATCGATGTTGCGACCATACTGGGCGCAATGGCAGCGGGGGAAAGTATGCAAACAGTATGCGAAAACTATCAGCTTACCGAGGAACAACTTAAGGATGCATTGGATTACGCAGCGCATATCGCCGAACACGTTCCTCCCGCCCGTAAAGAAGCCGTATAAATTGTAAATGCAATTTTTCCTTGATGAAAATTTTCCTCTCCAGCTTCATTATTCCCTTGAAGAATCGGGGTACGAAAGCGAACATGTCATCACGGAAAGAATGCGGGGTATTGAAGATTCAAAACTTGCCGAATATCTGGCCCATGAGCAATATATTTTTCTAACAAATGATGACGATTTTCTGGATCTCTTATCCGGTAAGGAAGTGGTTCTGTTCATTTCTCGTGTCCCACAACAGCTCAAAATAGATACACGAATTCAACTATGGCTGAATGCGACTAAGGAGTATTTAAAAAAATACAAGGACAGTGAATACTGGTTTTTCGTGATTTACCCCGAGGGAACAATTAAACCCTGGAAAGTCACCCGGCGGAACGAGTCTTAAAGACTGTCATTAAACTGTCCAATGGACAAAAGAACCAACCCCTTCAAAGTGCCCCGGAGAACCGCCCCTGAATTTTCACACATTTTTACAATCAAGATAATATAAGAATGGCAGGATGTGATGACCATCATGGGAATTTGTATTTACTACCGCGGACGGATTGACGACCCCGGTCAGGTCGAGAAGTTAGCCGACGAACTGGGGGATTTTTCGCAGGAACTCGGCTGGGACACTCACCAGTAGAACGAGGACTGGCCTAATCCGAATACTGCCTCGAGATCGCACGATGGTGATACGACCCGGATTACCGGGCATGTTCCCCTGCGGGGAATTGACCTGATCCCTCACGAAAATTGTGAACAAGCTTCGTTTACATTTAATCCAGAGGGTTACCTGGTGGACAAGATAAGCTTGACCTCCGTCGGCCGGGGGGAACGGTCCCCGGATTCGGTGTGGACAAGCGTGAAAACACAGTTTGCTCCGATTGATGTTCACATTACTCTCGTGAAGCTGTTGCAGTACGTGAAAAAACATTACATACCGAACCTCGAAGTAAATGACGATGGACAATACTGGGAAACCGGTTCTACAAAAACACTTCAAGACAAACGGAAGCTAATTAATCAAAAAATGGACGAAATCGGAATCTCCTTATCCGGAATTACTCATCAACAATTCGAAAACAAAACCCCCGCGGAAGTGGCAGACATAGTGGAAGAAATACTGACATCTCTTCTCGGGAAAAATTAATCTTCATCCTGTTTCCCATTGCCTCAACTGTCATTTGTGCATAATTGAGTATGTTGAACTTTTTTGTTTTCTGAGTCTTATTCGCCCGCCCCCGCTTGAAAACGAAAGTCCGGATGATATCCAGTTCATTCGAAAATTAACGGAAAATGGGCTATTTATAAATAATTTGAGGGAATTAATGTGGGTCGTGGGGAGTTCAATCTCTTGCTTCCCGAATTTCTCACGGCTCAAAATTCAAGAAACGACAAACGACACCTCCGCCCCACCGGAATCGATATGTTGGGCCTCGGTGGTTCTTAAAAGTAAGTAAATAATTCAAAGTACAAGGATATCATTCGCCTCTTCTGGTTTGTTCGCTTTTTTGTTCCAAATTATTTTCTCTTTATGGTCAGTACTTTATCGATTCTCAACTCTGTTCATCCAGCTCTTCTAATTTTTCTAATACATCTTTTGTTTTTAATTTATTCCCTTTTCGGCAAGGACACATCTTATCTCATCATAGCTGACTTCATCGGGAAGTTCTTCCTTGATTGGTCTTAGCCGCAACCGTTTTTTATCCAGAAGCTCATTTTCTTTTAAGTAACTCTCAATTCGATTCTTATTTTCTGAATCAATCAACTCTGAAGTTTGGATTTTTCCTTCTTTTAGAAAATCAGTCAGATGACCGTATATCGTTGTTTCCTTTAGGCCCCTTTCCTCGGCTATTTCCGAAACGGTTTTATCCTGGCGGTATAACTTGAAGCTCTTTTCCGCGGAAGAAAGAGATTTTTTCTCCGTGACATTATTTTCACTTTGCTTTTTCGCTCCATTTCCAATATTTTCGTCCTGTTTTTCTGCCTTCCTTTCGGTTAAACAGGCCACACGGGTTTCTTCATCTATTTCTACTGCATATCCAGTTGCATATTTGTTGGAAAATACATTTTCCAACCTGAAAACTTTTCCGGTTGAAAGATCTTCCTGACCTGCATCAGCAAAAAGTGTAAATTTTATTTCTCCAGAATCATCCTCCATTAAACCTTGCTGTTGAATGGAGTTTTTTGAATTTGTTTTCACGTTTTTTATCCGACCAGAAATCGTAAATCTCTCCCCGGCCTTTTGTACTTCCCTTACAGGCGTTACTTTTTGCTTACGTTTATTATTTTTGATCGTATTTTGGCCGCTGGCACTGGTTTTATCTGTTACTTTCTTCTTCTTACTCTTTTTTTTGCTTGTTCTTTTCCGGTCTTTACTTTTCGTCTTATTTTTTGCTGTTTTAGAGCTTGTGGACTTATATTTTGTTTTCGAACTGTTTTTACTTTTCTTCGATTTTTTCCTATCAACGAATATAAATCTTATAAATGGAATTTCCCTGGGTAATTGTTTTAGCCCCTCAAATATTAACTTAAGTTTCTTTATTATTTCCCCAATAATCAGCTTGCCTCTTTTTTTAAACTTAGATTCGTTCTTCCTTCGACTTTTACGATTTTTTCTCTTAAGGTTGAATTTATTTTTTTTGCTTGGATTCAACAGTTTCCAAAATAAACTTGCTAAATCTTTCACCCCCTCAACTATTGCTTTCCACCCCCAGAGAATTTGCTTGTTTCCCATTTTTATCCCTTTCCTGTGAATATTACAGCAGATTGGATTCACAAGCCATCAAAAAGCATCCAAGTATTAAAAAAACGATAAATCATCTGTAGAAAATACAAAGATAATCGGACGAATTCCTTACGGCTTTCCAACTTTCCTACTTTCACATTCTCAAATAAATAAAACGGTTTTCCCGTGGAAATAAGTAAATAATTCAAAGTACGAGGAAATCTCTTCCGTTGGGTGGATAATAACATAATCAATAATTCTTTTCAGGAGAGCAAACTTATAGGTTGAAGAGACGTTTCCGTGCTTGAGAATCATCTCAACCTGGCGAGGGGCTTCCATCGCTATCTACCGTCCCGGTAAAATGGGTGATCAAAGCAGTATATATGAAATTTGAACCTGTAGTAAAAGGATAGCACAAAAATGATCTGATTGAAGATATGCGTGAGGAAGATAAATGTTTATGGCCTCAAAGTTGATTACCACGAATATTTTGAACAGTTTTTCTCGGAGGGTCGCCTTTAATTTGACGTCTAACTGTCTCAAATAAAACTACTCCGCCCCCAAAACACCCATCAAACCTCAGAATTTGTATCAACTTCTCGACCAGGCACTACGTCAAAGTATTTTGACGTAAAAAGTCTTTTCCGTGAAAGTAAGTAAATAATTCAAAGTACGAGGGAATCCACGCTTTCCCCGGAGGAACAGCCTATTAATATCCGAGATTATCACGGTTCACAACTTAAGAAATGAAAAATGACCTCCGTCCCGGTGTAAAGAATAGCCAGCTCAATGAAGATCAAGGGCAGTCTTTAGAGCTTCACGGATCTCTGGTAGGTGCTTGTCCGGGCATAGTTCAGTTATCTTTTCCTGCAGGCGGTCGCGGCGGACAGTCATCAGGTAGTCGGCCTGGACTTTAGATTGTTTGGGCATGTTAAGTTCGGAAATATCGACCTCGTCAGGATAGATCTTGTCAAGGCGCCGACTGGTACAGGCGGCGACTATGTAGTTTTGTTCCTCACGGTTACGTTCATCCGGAGAAACTATCACGCAGGGCCTATTTTTGCCGGCGGGAACCTCAACCCACCAGATCTCACCACGGGAGGGAAAATTCTTTGCCATCAGTATTCTTCCAGGTCGTCAAAGGCTTCACCACTGAGCTGTTCAAACTCCTCGTCCACGGGGGACTGATTACTATATTTTTCACGCAGTTCCTTTTTGCGCACCCACTTCTCCATCTGCTTCAAAGCTGCTCGAACAGCTTCAGTGCGGGTGGGGAAGTCCCCCTGCTCCTTGATGAAATCCGCCCGGCGGCGGTCCTCTTCCTTAAAATGAACTGTCGTGGACAATCCAAACACCTCCATCATACGGACTATCAACAATTATAACGCTTTCACTTTCAATAATAGTTTAAGATATTTATAGTGTTTTTACAATAAATATCATAAATAGACTACACCCTACCAACGTCATTCCGACCAAACCCAGCCGGGTTTGTGGAACCGGTCTGGCGCAAATCAGGAATTCATAGAAGACCGTTGAAAATGGATTGCCGGGTCAGGCCCGGCAATGACGAACAATAGGTCAAGCTCGCAATGAGCCTGGGCCATCAGTCGATAATATAATTATAATGCGCCATTCTTATATTCTTACGATCGTAAGAATATGAGAATAAATCAGCCATATTCAATTCTAATCCATTCCTTCGAAATAAATCCCGGTCCAGAATCTACTCGGGACAGTGAAAATGGATTGCGAGGGTCCATCATGACAAACGTTAGATCAAGCTCTGGGCGGATATTACTTTTCGGCAACCACGGGAGTTCGGTGGGTTATTGTTCCTTTAGATTGGCTATTAAGCTCTCCGGGGTTTCCCGAGGTGGGGAAAAGTTGTGGTTGGTGTCTATGTACCAGTAAGTTGGGTCGGTAGAGGTTGAGTCTATGAACTCGAGAAGTTCGGGGTGTGAGGTGAGCACGAAGACCTGGTTGCGACCGGCGAGTTCATCGATCACCCGGGAGGTTCGGCGGCGGTGCGAGGGGTCAAAGTTAACGGCGGAATCGTCGAGGATAACAGGCAGGGACGGATCAATCTGGTTAATCCGAGCAAGCCGGACGGAGAGAAAGAGCTGTTCGCGGGTGCCGCGGCTTAACTCGGCGGTCCGCTGTTCAGTGCCGTCGTCCAGTTCGGCGACAAAATCAGCCCGGCCGGGATCCTCGCTGAAGGGTTGAACGCGGCGGTAATCGTCACCGGTAATCTGACTGAACAGCTCACTGGCCTCGGAGAGCAGGCCCGAGCGGGTCTTTTCGACGTAACGGTGGTAGAGTGTATCGAGGAGGTTCTCCGCCAGACGGTTAACGGCGTATTCCTCGAGCTTGGGTTTGACCCGGGAGCGGGCGCTGTGAATTTTCTCGTTTGCTTTTCGCAGTTTCTCATCGGTCGCCAGCTCGTCGATTTTATCTTCCAGTTTACGCAGCTCTTCCTTCAATTCCTCCAGGCGTACCTGTTTCACTTCCAGCTCCTGTGCCACGTCCCGGCGCTCTGTCTCTACCCGATCCCGGGAAGCAAACTCCTCGAAGAGTGAATCAAAAGCCGCCCGTTTCCAGTCGTCGACTCCGGAGTCGGAAGCCAACGGGCACAGAGCTTCTTCAGCGACCTCCTGGTTAAGGAAAGTGTTAAGCGAGCTTTCCGTTTCCTTCAGTCTCTGCTGCTGGCCGTTCAACTCTTCGTACCTCTCCCCCAGCTGAGCAAACTCCTGGAGTTGTTGCCGCAGTTGTTCGGGTTCGGTCCGCAGTTTTTCTACTTCCACCTGTCCCGGCCCAGACTGCAGCAGGTTGAGGACTTTGTTCCGGTAGTCCTGCCACTCCTGCTCGGCCGAGGTCAGATCCGCCAGGAGGTCCAGCCTGTCGAGCTGATCTTCGAGCAGTTGAATAAACTGATCAAATTCGGTCAGCGGATCGTCGGGGACGTCGAGTCCGGGAAACCCGGCCAGCAGTTCAGCCGCTTCCCGCAGCCGGCGTCTAAAGTTCTCCCGTTCCTGCTCGTATTCCTCCCTGTTTTCTGAAAGCTCCCGGTAATCCTGCTTGAGCTTCACCACCCGGTCGTAAAAATCACTGGTGGTGTCCGGCGAGATTCCTTCCGGAAGTCCAAGGCGAGCCCGGAGTTCGGAGAATTCAGCTTCCCGTTCCTCAATCTTGGAGCGCAGTTCAGCGATTATTCCTCGTTGAGACTCGAGCTCGCTTTCCTTCTGGCGAAGGCGAATAGCTAACTCCTTCGTTTCTTGTGCCTCATTTCGTTTTACGTAAGTGCGGTAGCCAAAAAAGGCGGTTGCAAGTGCCCCGGCCAGTGAACAAAGCAAACCGAGCAAGGGAAAGTTTGCCAGTGATGCACCCAGCCCTGCCAAAAATACTGCAAACCCGACCGCGGTGGCCAGTTCAGTTCCATAGCCGGGCTCAGCTTCCGGCAGTCGCTCACCGAGGTTTTCGACCTCTGTTTCCAGTTGTTCCGCTTGAGTTTCCTTTTCCTCCAGCCTGTCCTTTTTGCCGCTCAAATCACGCGCCAGGCGCTTGAGCTCATCCCGGTCAACGAGGTCGGTGTTAACCTCCTCCAGCTTCTCCGGGTTCCCGCGCCAGTCGGAAGAAATTTTACCCAGTTCAGCTTCCAGTTGTTCTTCTTTCGCTTCAATTTCCCGGGCCGTCTTCGTCAGCTGGCTCTGCTTCTCGAGCCAGCCGGAGAGCTGATTATTATATTCCTCAAGCCTGGACCTGTTGGCCAGCAGAAGCTGCCGGACTTCGGCCGCCTTTTCAGCGCCAACCAGCTGCCCCCACTTTTTCTTCAGCCGACGATAGTCTTCAATTTTCTCTTCAAACTGCTCGAGGTGATCTTCGGCCTGCTGCCGGCCCTGCGGCGGATACTCGGACAAAATCTCCCGGGCGCTCTCGTCCAGGTTTCCCTGCAGCTCGAGATATTCTTCATAAGTTTCATAGTTATCTTCCAGCAGGGTAAGCCGGTCAACTTTCAATTGTAGTTCATCGTTTTCTTCTTCCAGCTTAGAAATTTGGGTTTCAAGCTCATCGGCGCGCTGACAGGAATTCTTGTATTCCTCGAGCTGCTGCCGGGCTTCCTCGCGCAGTTCAATTCCCTCGTCAAGTAGGTTCTCAGGGGTGCTCAATTCGTAAGAAAAGCGACCGCCAGTTCCGGCTATATCTTCGGCATCTTTCGCAAAATTATCCCGCAGACGGGGCAGCTGAACAATATCGGCCCAGCCGCCGCCGATAAGAGCGGCCTGAAGTTCCAGCTCGTCCTCGCCCCGGGCCAGCGGCGGTTTACGCCGCAGCTCGTCGAGACTGATTGTGAAGATCAGGCGGTAGCGGAAGCCGGAGAGGTTGGCGTAGAGCTCGCGGCGGCCGGTTTCCAAACCGGTCAGCTCCGGCTCACCGGAACCGGTGCGGCGCAGCCGGCCCTCGCCGTCAGCCGTGACAATCTCGGCGTCAACATCGTAACCGGTCTCCGGATCGTTTGGGGGCGGGACATCGGAATCGTTGGGAAGCGCGTAACCAAGGTGGCGAACAACCTGCATAAAAGTTGACTTGCCGGCGCGCTGGGGCCCGGCGATTACGTTTAGGCCGGAGTCGAAGCCCTCAATATGTTCCTGACGGTAACAGCCAAAGTCGTTGATGTAGAGGTTCTTAATCCACATTTCTCTGTGTCGCCTCGTAGAGGCTATCAATTACCCGGTCGCGAGCGCGTTCAATTAGATCGTTTAATTTCTCCCGGCTGAGCTGAAACTCCTTCTCGCCGACCTCTTCGGGCTCCTCCGTGTAATTCCAGAGATCGCCCGCCATAGCGGCCAGTTGATCGGTTTGTTCGTCGGAACTCAGCCACTCGTCGACAATTTCCTGGAGCTGCCGGTAGACCTCGTCCTGCTCCACCAGCTCGTCCAGCCCGGGGATGGGCGCGGCCGTGCGGAAGTTAACGTCAGCGGACCAGACAAACGGTTCACTTTCGCCGTAAACATCACGTAGTTCCTCAAGCAGTTGACCGCGGGCTTCGGCTCCTTTTTCAAGCAGTTGGTCGTGAACCACTGAACGACCGGAGAAAGTCCAGTTAACAATGTAACCCTTGACTTCGTGCTCCGGCGGCCGGTAATCAACCGGCGTGTTTTCAACTTTTTGAGTAAGAAAATCTTCCGTATTGCTGTCCAGTAGCTCGCGGCACTGATCCTCGAGTATCTCACGGAGGTCGTCTAGGTTTCCGGCCGAAAATTGCCGGCCGGATAGATCAATTTTACGATCAAGCCAGATAACTTCCGAGGTGGGCAGAAAGGTCAGGGCGGCCTCCGAACCGGAGCCGACTTCAACCAGCAGGCAACCGCCGGGTCCCGCCTCACCGGCACTTCTGCCCTGGGGGACGCCCGGATAAGCAAGCCGAGGGTCGCCGTCGTAAACGTTGAGACCGTGCTTGTGGCCGAGGGCCCAGTAATCTATCGCTTCCTTCCCCCGGAGGTCAGAAGCGGAACAGGGAACGTAACGGTTTGATTGGGGGGCAAGCGAGGTGTGGAGGACACCAACGTTAGGCACCGTCTCATCAGCCGGGGTAAATTGCCTGTACATTGTTCGCTCCTCGTGGCGACTGCGGTAGGACTGACCGAGGACCCGGGCTACTGTAGAACCATCGACCTCAATCTCTTCGACGCCGGGTTCGCCGGAGGGGAAGCGGGTAACGTTGTCGGGGAACTCAAAAAACTCGTGACCGCTGCCCATGGGGTCGTGATTGCCGTAAACGAGAAAGACCGGAATAGAACTCGCCCGCAGGCGCTCGAACTGGTCAATCAGGAACTGGTTGGCGCGGACGGAACGGGACTCCTTGTCGTAGATATCACCGGCGAGGACGAGAAAGTCGACCTCGAGCTCCAGGGCCCAGTTGATAATTTCCTCGAAGGCGTTGTAGGTGGCCCGGTTCACGGCTTCCTCAACCGTGGAAACGCCTTTACTTTCGGCGTCCAGCGGACTGCCGAGATGAACGTCGGAAGCGTGAATGAAGCGAACGTCAGGCATAAGTTCCTCCCTGTTTTACTTTTTCTTCCCCAATTGGGGAAGAAAAAATGTGACAAAGTCAGAAAAGCTTGGCGTTTTTGTAATTTTAGCTAATTTTATAGTGAAAGGGAACTCTAACCCGGATAATGCACGACAGCATACCTGTCGTGCATTATCCGTCCGAAGGAC
>CAZMIT010000009.1:0-28759 GCA_964566495.1 uncultured bacterium
GATCTTGATTTTCGGTCTTGCGCCTCTTCGCCTGCTCGCAAGCTCGCCTCTTCGAGCTTTCCCCCTTGGAGGGGGGGAGACAAAAAGGGGGGATAGATTGCGGATCAAGCAACGTCATGCCGGACTTGATCCGGTATCGGCAATGATGAAATTGGTGGAAGTTCTGAACAAGAGGCTGGCAGATTTGTTATACTATCATTGAGTGCACTCCAAAAAAAATCCCCTATTGACGTGGGGAATACAGACCAACCCCCTACCGCCAGGGGAGAGGGCTTTCTGGAGGAGGCTCAAGACTGCTTTTTATTACAGTTTTAAGCGGGTGAAAAGATTGATTGCTAACTTGCGCGTGCCCGACTTTATTGCGCGGGCCTTGCACAAAGGTTGTTCGCGATCTGTCCCGGTTGTGGTCCGCGACGAAGGCAGGATAATCTCAGCATCCGGGGAGGCACGTAGTTTGGGAGTGCAACCCGGGGAACTGCTTTCTGAGGTAGAGATTCCCGATGCTGTTGAGGTGATTAGATTCGAGCTCGACAGGCTGGTTGAGACAAACCAGCAACTGCGCCGGGAAATCCAGCAATTAAGTCCCTTGATCGAGACTCTACATTTAGGAGAGTTTTTTGTTGAAATTGAGGCGGAAAACCGGTTGAAAAACTGGTTTGAGGGAAAAATTCTGTCTGGGTTGCCGCTTACCGCCGGTGCGGCTCCAAGCGGCTGGCTTGCTTACGTAGTTTCACACCGGCAATCGCCCGGAGATATAAATATTATTTCTGAGGAGCATTTTGAGGAAACTATTCACTCCGTCCGCCGTGAGGAAATGTGGGGACTGGGTTCAAAATTCATTGATATTTTAGAGGAACACGGTATAAAAAACATGGGGGAGCTGTTTTACCTGCAGGAGACAGAGAGACGCAAGCTGCTGGGCAGTGAAAGTAGGCTTCTGCACAAGCTGTTCAGTCGCGGAGATCCGCGGCCGATGAGCGTTTTCTCACGTCCCCGTTCTCTCAGTCGTGAAGTCTCTATTCCGCCGGAAGAAGCGCGGGAACAGAATGAGATCTGCCAGCGTTTAGCGCCGGTGATGGAACAGTTTAGCGAACGATTGCAGGACACAGCCAGCCTCGCTTACCGGCTTTACGTGGGGCTGCGATTTGCCGGGGATAAACAACTGGTCCGCAGCTATGAATTTACCACTCCGACCGATGAACCGGAGTTGTTTGAGTTCGCCCTCAAGCAGGCACTGGCCGACGTTGCATTGACCGCGCCCGTGCAGTCAACCGCCGTTGAACTTGATGTTATTGTCGCTGATCTTGAAAACTATCATAGAAACCTTCAGGAGGTACCCGGTGAAATTGAAATTCTGGAGAGCTGAGTTACTCTTAGTTTTAATTTTTATCTGTTTCGCTCTTACCCCGGTGGCGGCTGTTGAGGCGGAATATGACACGGCTGTTGAACTTTATGAGGCCGGGGAATACGTCGAAGCCCGTGAGATATTAGAAAAACTTTACGAGGAAAAACCAGCCGACGAGGGGATTTTATACCATCTGACCCGGGTAAATGAGGAAACAGGGGAGCTGGAAGAAGCGTTTTATTATCTGGCCCAACTGGCCGAACGTTCTCCCGACGAGTTGGAGAAGTTAACTCCTCGTTCAGTCTATCAGTCGGCCGGCCTACTTGCTTATGAAATCAGAGAATATCGACGGGCGCTTGAATTTTTTCAGAAAGCCCTGGAAGTTGTGGATGATGAGATTGAAGAGGAGAATATAAAAAGCTGGCGAGATCGCTCGCGCTCGGCCTACTTACGTCGAGTGCGGCTGGATCGTGAGGCAGCGCTGCAATCGCTGCTAAATGAAGCCTCAGAACTGACGGCTGAGGGGAGACTGCGGGAAGCAATTGAGCTGCTTGAGGCACAGCGGGATGATTTCGAGGATTATCCCGAGCTCGAGTCCCTGATGGCTGATCTTCAGCAGGAGGAACGTTTCTTCCACTGGATGGAGCAGGTCGAGGAAGTTTCTCGGGAAACACCAGGCAGCGAGGTGGATCAGCTGATAGAGAAGGGCAGAAACGAATTTTTTGATGAGGATCGTTACGAGGAGACGACAGGTAATTATTTGGCCAAGCTTTTTTACACACGGGGGGTTCAATATTATCTGGACGAAAAATTTTCGGAAGCTAAATCCAGCTTTGAAAACGCGCTCGCCTTTTCCATTGAAGTATACCCGGAATATTATCAGGAGTTAGCGCGTAGCAATTATCGTCTCGGTAATTATGAGCAAACACTTGAGAAGCTGAAGCTATTAGAAGGCAATTTTCCGGAATATGATGCTGACGGTTGGTTGGCCTGGAAAAATTGGTTCTGGCTTCACCTGGACGTTTTCGTAGTTGGTTTACTTGTCCTCGGACTGGTTCTTGGCACAATTTTTCTCATTGGTCCTTTATTTGGAGCCCGCCTGTTTACCGCGCTCGGTGTCAGATTAGCGCCTCTGCTGCTGCGTTTTAATCAGCCAGTCGCCGCTACGCTGGTCTGGGATCGTCTCTGCAGGGTAGAATACCTGGCTGAGGAATCTTTTGATAAATATGTTGCCGCTCTCGAAAAGCTCGGAAAAGATAAAAAATTAAGGCAGGTGCTGGAAACCTTCCAACTGGTCGCGGAGCTGTCTTTATCACAGCAGATAAAGCTGGGCCGCACATATCGGTCGGCCGGTAAAAACGAACAGGCGGCAGAGATATTGTCCGAAGTGTATAAGGACTGGGAAAAACTGGGGCAGAGAGATAAAGTAACTCTGGCCCGGCTTTTGTCTTCCCTGAAACTGGAACAGGGTGAAACGGAGCAAGCCCTGGAGATATTTGGTCGGCTGTTAAAATTACAGCCTGAGAATAACCGTCTCTATCAGCAGGTAATCAGGCTTGCCGCTGAGAGCAGTAAGTGGAACTTATGGGCAAAATACGGTCGTCTATGGCTAAAGCAGGTAAAAAGCGGGTATATTCAGGAGCGCCACCGGGCGACTATCTCTTCAGCGCGAGAAGAGGGGGGGCTTCAAGACCCTGAGTCTATCGCTGAATTTTTACTGGAAGTCTATGATCAGAAAGTGGCTGATCTCAGCAATCAGCCTCAGGAGCGTCTGAAATTTGTCTATGAGTTGACAGAGGAGATTCCCGGCGGCTGGGAACGGACAGTGGAGGTTCTTGAAGAGATTATTGATCGCCAGGCGAACGACGACGAGCAGCGCAAGTTTCTCCGTCGCCTCGCTGAAATTCTGTCCGAACGTGGTCAGTTCGAGCGGGCACTTCCTTATTATGAACGATTGCGCGAGCAAGTCGGAGACGAGTTTGATTTGCTGGAAAAATTGGGCAGAATATATCAGCAGTTGGAAAAACGGTCCGAGGCTGTGGAGTGTTATGAAAAAATATTTGACTATCAGAAGGATAACATTACCGCGATCAGCGGTCTCAAGCAGATTGGTCGGGATTATGAGACAGACCAGGAGTATGAAGCGGCCGAAGCGGCTTATCGGACTGTATTAGATAATAGCCGCAGTCCAGACACGGACGTTCAATTTCGTCTTGGTGTCGCGCAATACCGTCAGAATAAGCTGGAGGAAGCGCTGGGTACTTTTCAAAAAATAAAAGACACAAGATTGGATTTTCAGGCGCGAGTATTGAGTTATATTGCTCGCTGTCTCGTTAAGATGGAGATGTATGAAGCGGCCTATAAACGTATTGAGGAGTTTGAATACGAGTCGCGTGAGCTTTCCTCAACTCAGCGGCGGACCCTGCTCTACTGGCTGGCTCGCGCGGCTGAAGGAGCGGGAAAGACGGCCGAGGCTAAATCTCATTATCAGACGATCGTAGCAGGTGACGTTGAGTTTCGTGATGTCGCTGATCGATTGGAGCGGCTTGAAGCGCAGTAAAAGTGACCGGTATACTTTATGTAGTCGCGACCCCGCTGGGTAACAGCCGAGACATAACACTGCGTGCCATCGACGTGTTATCGGAAACTGATGAGTGGGTGGTAGAGGATACCAGGCGCGCTGGACGTCTGCGTGAATTACTTGACCTCCCCCAGCGGCCGTTAAACAGCTACTACGATGAAGTGGAAGAGGCCCGCACTGATGCGTTGATCAAGAAGTTAAAACAGGGGCTGAACCTGGCCCTGCTCAGTGACTCAGGAACCCCGCTGGTTGCCGACCCCGGGTATAACTTGGTGCGAGCGGCCCATGAAGCTGGTCTGGATGTACGGCCTGTCCCCGGACCCAGCGCTCCGATCGCTGCTCTTAGCGCCAGCGGCTTCCCCAGTGATGAATTTATTTCGCTTGGTTTTTTACCCAAAAAATCGAAAGGTAAACGGGACCGGTTACTTGAAGTGAAGTATTACCAGGGGACTGTGATATTTTTTGAAAGTCCTCAGCGTATCTGTGAGACGCTCAGGTTATTGCTGAATTTGTTTGGCAATCGAACTGTATTTGTTGGCCGTGAAATGACAAAAAAATTCGAACAATATTTACGGGGCTCCCTGGAGGAAGCATTGGCTGAACTGGAGGATTCTCAGCCGCGGGGAGAATTTACAGTTCTTGTTCATCCCGGCGAAGAAAAATATGTCAATCCCGAGGATTATCTGGCAGAACTTCTTGCGCGCGGCTTGAGTATGAGCGATGCCGCTCGTATAGCAGCCAAGTTTTCGTCAAAACCAAAGAGCGAATTGTATAAACTTGGACTGGAACTTAAAGATTAGTAGGTTTGTAGCTGTTCGTCCAGGCGCACCGGAATCCACTTTGAACTTGACGTCATTCCGGACAAGCGACCGAGCACTCAATCGCAAGCGCTATGGATAAGTAACACCAAGAAGTAAAAGATTGTTCTTACAATTTGATTGAGTGCTTGGGAGCGCGATCCGGAATCCATCTTGAACTTGATCTTGATTTTCGGTCTTGCGCCTCTTCGCCTGCTCGCAAGCTCGCCTCTTCGAGCTTTCCCCCCTTGACGGGGGGAAAGACAAAGGGGGGTGAAATGGATTGCGGATCAATCCCTGGGACGTCATACGTTCTCACAATTACACGGCGGCCGCTAAACAGTTACAAATAGTAGCAACAGGTGAACAGTTACCAGATTTTTTAAGGAGTGATGAGTTCGATGGAAAGACTTGAAGATTGGGAGAAAAAACAGATAGTTGAAAAAATTCGTGACGGGGCGGTGTTTATTTATCCGACCGACACCGTCTATGGAATTGGCTGTAGTGTTTACAATAGTGAAGCGGTAGGTCGTGTATTTAATATCAAAGACCGCCCCGAGGATAAATCATTCCCGATTCTGGCCACCAGCAAGCAGGTTCATGAGCTGTCGAACATGAGGGGAGCCGAGCAGGCAGTCGCCAGTGACCACTGGCCTGGTAACCTGACTCTGGTGCTGGAACTAAAATCAACGAACGACCTTGACAGTCGTCTTATCCGAAATGGACAGGTGGCACTTCGTGTCCCCGACCTGCCGCCGCTTCTCGATCTGTTAGAACAGACAGGACCGATTGTTGGAACCAGCGCAAATTTAAGTGGCTCACCGGCGGCCGCCCGCCTGGAGGACATCTCAGCGCATCTGCTGACCGAAGTCGACCTGGTGTTTGGCGAAAAACAAGGTTCTGGCAGACCTTCTACCGTAGCCGGATGGGATCCTGCTGCAAAAAGATGGGAGGTTTACAGGGAGGGAGAACTTGCCGAGGAGCAATTGATTGAGAGCGTGGAGGGAAAAGTATGAAAATTATTTTTGTCTGTACCGGCAACACCTGTCGTAGCCCGATGGCTGAGTATCTTCTACAGGATTTACTTGCACAGGAGGAAATTGATATAGAGGTTGAGTCGGCGGGCATCATGGCCAGTCCGGGCAGCCCCCCGACCCCGGAAACGGAGCAGGTTCTGCGTGAGAACGGTTATGAGTCCATAAGTTCTCATCAAGCGCAGCACGTTAGCGAGCTAAGTCTTTCCCCGGGTGATCTTCTGCTGGGGATGACCGCTAAACACCGGGCTTTCCTCGCGGATAAAGTTCCAGAGCAAATTGAAGTCTCTACTTTAAACGAATATCTGGACACTGAGGTTGATTTGAGCGATCCTTTTGGCAGTGATATTGACACTTACCGGCGTCTTTATCAGCAGCTAAAACCAGCGCTGGAAGAGTTAAAGAAGTTGCTGCGGGAGCAATAGGAGATATAAAAATTGTAATTCCTAACATAATTTTTGAGGTGATATGATGGAAATTATAATTGGAGCCGATCACGCCGGTTATGAATACAAAAACAAGCTGAAGAATTATTTGGAATCAGAGGGGTACAGGGTGACTGATGTCGGGACCAGCTCACGCGAACCGACTGACTATCCTGATTACGCTCAGCGGGTCGTTGAGGAGCTTGCTCTGACCGAGCAGAAGCGGGGCATTCTGGTCTGTGGTAGCGGTATTGGTATGGCAATTACGGCTAATCGCTCCCGGGGAGTTCGTGCTGCTCGGTGTCGACGGGTGGAAGATGTTCGCTGGGCCCGGCGCCACAACAACATCAACTGTCTCTGCCTGGGTGAACGTGAAAATTCGCTTGAGGAGGTCCAGGAGATGGTGGATGTCTTCCTGGAAACTGAATTTGACGAAGGTCGACACAAGGCCAGAATAGAAAAAATTGACCATCCCGGACTGCAGGTGATAAAGCATCCTCTGGTGCAAACCAAGCTAACTCAATTGCGCGATAAAAATACTTCCAAAAAAGAATTTCGCGAGCTTATCGGTGAACTTACCGGACTGATGTTTTACGAGGCGACAAGAAGCTGTCCGACTGACACACAGGTGGTGGAGACGCCGCTGACAGACGCCAGGGGAAGGGAGATGCTGCAACGTATTCTGCTTGTCCCGATTCTGCGTGCCGGCCTCGGTATGGTTGATCCTATCTTGAAACTTGTGCCAACCGCGAAAGTTGGTCACATTGGTCTCTACCGCGACGAGGAAAGTCTTGAACCGGTCGAGTATTACTTGAAGGTGCCGGAAAACCTCGAAAATTGTATTGTTCTTTTGCTTGATCCCATGCTGGCCACAGGGGGGTCAGCGGCCAAGGCAATCAGTCTACTCAAGGAAAAAGGGTTTTCATCCGACCTGCGCTTTCTCTGCCTGGTGGCCGCTCCTGAAGGGGTTAAAACTGTTAAAGAGGCGCATCCGGACGTCTCCATTTACGCCGCTTCCGTGGATGAAAAACTCAACGATGATGGTTATATACTGCCTGGCCTTGGAGATGCTGGTGACCGGTTGTTTGGGACATTATAGGGACTAAAAGGTGGCTTTCAGAGCGACGGTAAAGACACCGGCGAAGCTTAACTTGGGTCTGCGTGTGGGTCGGAGACTGAAGTGCGGTTATCACGGCCTGGAGACTATCTTTCAGACCGTTTCCCTCTATGACAGAATTGAGGTTCGGTCGAGTAACGAAGGTGGTGATAGGCTGGAAACCGCTGGTCCTGTTTCCGTACCCGAAAATTCCAGCAACCTTGTTCTGCAGGCGCTTGATTTTCTTCGTTCAAGGGCTGTAAAGATACCGCCGTTGAAGTTAAAATTGTACAAGCAGATACCAACCGGGGCTGGACTGGGTGGGGGCAGTGCAAATGCCGCCGGCATAATTATGCTGGCTACAAAGCTCTGGGGAGCTGATTTAAAAAAAGAGCTGTTTGAGTGGCGTTTGGCGCGCGAGCTTGGAGCGGACGTCCCCTTCTTCCTGTACGGCGGCACTGCAAAAGCGGCTGGTATCGGCGAGCAGATTATTTCTCTGCCAGCACAGCGTGGAAGGGCGCTGGTCGTTGTCCCGGACGTGATGGTTTCCACGGAAGAAGCTTACGCCAGGCTGCCGGAAAATGACGATTATCAAACTAATTTAACCAGCGCTCAGCCGGGGGAAAAGATGGCCTGGGAAAAATGGTCGCTGGGCAACGACTTCTGGCCACCGATAAGTGCCGCAAATAAAAAAATGTCGGTAATATGTGATCGCCTTGCAGAAGTTTCTCCGCAAGTTGGCTTGACCGGCAGCGGTAGTGCAATGTACGCTTTGTTTGAAGACAAAAAAGAGCTGGAGAGGGCGCACCAAAAAATAAATAAAAAATTAAGCGAGTCTCAACTTTTTCAAGTAAATTTTACAGGAGGTGTTAAAATAGAGACAGGGGAAGAACCTGACTGAACAGCAGGATGACAATCACCGAAATCACAGCTAGCCGGGAGGCGTCAAAAATGGAAGTAACGTCTGTTGACATCAAGCCCATGGGGGAGGACGCGGACAGGGTTCTGGCCTTTGCCTCGATTGTTTTTGATGACGAGTTTGTGGTGCACAACGTGCGGCTCGTAAGGGCGCGCAGCGGAATCATTGTTGCGATGCCGAATGAGGAATATCGCGGCGACCTGCGCGATGTTGCTCATCCGCTTAACAACGAGTGCCGGGGAAGAATAAGGGAAGCAGTTATTGAAACTTACAATGAGACGGTTGACCCCGAGAAACGTATTCAAATTGAGGGGTGATAGTTAGAAAGCGAGGTTGTAAACATCTGGCAGTTTCTATCCCTGGTAACCAGCTTATCTTACGCCTTCCAAAATCTATTTATTAAGGGCCTGACCCGTCGCAAAGTAAACCCCTTATTTTTGCTCTGGTTAATGATGGCCGTGGCTGTTCCCTTTCTTTTCTTTTTTTCACGGCTGACGGCTCCCCACAGCTACGAAAGTCACTTTCCGCTTGTCCTCTTTCTCGCCGTCACCGGTAATTTGCTTGGCTTCTACGGTTACGTGAGAGCAATTGAGCTTACTGACGTTTCTCTGGCTATGCCGCTTATCTCATTGACTCCCTTTTTTATGCTTTTAACAAGCTGGCTGATGCTCGCTGAGTTGCCCGATCTGCAGGGTCTAATTGGCATCGTCGCTGTTGTTTTAGGAACCTATTTTCTCAGTCGCAAGCCGGAAATGAGTGGTCTGCGTCCCCTTTACGCTTTGCTTGAAGACCGCGGCTGTCGCTACGCTCTGATGACAGCTCTCGTCTGGAGTGTTCAGGCTAACGTGGATAAGTTTGCAGTCCGGGCCACCGACCCGGTGGTCTATTCATTCTGGTTTCACGTTCTATTTTCTCTGCTCTTGCTGCCACTTGTTCTTTATCGCCGTCCTCGGCTTCGCGACACATCTGATAGTTCTACCCCCTGGAAGTGGATTTTTTTCGGCCTAATGACAGTTGGTTTCCTGGAGGCTTTGCTCTCCGGCGCTCAAATGCTGGCTATAACTGACGTGCAAGTTTCTTATGTGATTGCCGTTAAGCGGGCCGGCATGTTATTTAGCGTGCTGGGTGGTGGTCTAATTTTTGCAGAAGAGGATTTAAAACGTCGTTTTTTCTCCGCCTGTATTGTTTTCGTGGGGCTGCTGGCCATTGTTTTGCGATGAGCTGGCAAAACCAACCGAAGCATCTCCCCTGGAGGAAGGGAATTGCGGGGAGCGGAGAAGGGATTTGGGACCCACTTCGGTAGATCCTGGCGAGCTGGCAGTTTGGCTGGACTGGAGCTGTTTTTTACTGTATAATACTTGTCTGAAATACAGAACCCACCGACGACAAGTGGCTCCGTTAATCTGAATTGGCCGGTCAAGTAACTTCATGCCGGACTTGATACGCTACGTATAATGACCGCGACTTCGGTAGATTGTTTCTGCGATAGCGTCTGTAGACATTTTTTTCGATTATGAACTTTTGGATTTTTTCAAAATGGAATTTTATTAGTAACAGTGAGTTTTATAGCCAAATAGGCCAAATTATAAAAGAGGTGTAAAAGATGGTTGCCCAACTTGAAGAGAATTACCGTGACGTGGTATTTGTCGATCAGACTTCCGGTGAGAAGTTCTTGATATCTTCCACCGTTGAGACCAGCAAGACCACAACTGTGGACGGAGAAGAATACCCACTTTATGAGGTTGAGGTTTCCTCCTCCAGTCACCCCTTCTACACTGGCGAGCAGAAGCTTGTCGATACGGAGGGACGCGTAGAGCGGTTTGAACGTAAATACGGTAGTATGACCGGGAGCAGTGACGAAGCTGACGAGGACGAAGAGTAATTGAGGCTCTTTCTTTTGAAAATCAGCTTGAGGAGCTTGAGCTGCGGCTGCGCCAACTTGAAGAACAGCTAAACAACCCGGATGATCTTCCGGGGAGTCGTTTCCAGGAGCTTTCCCGGGAATACTCGCAAATCAAACCTATAGTGAAAACCTACCGCGACTACAAGCGGTGTCGCGAAGAATTGGAAGATAGCCGTGAGCTGGCTGACAGCGAGAGTGGCGAGCTGGCCGAGCTAGCCCGGCAGGAAGTCGACGCACTTGAAACTGACCTCCAGGAGTTAGCCGGCCGCTTAAAGGAACAGCTCATTCCCGAAGACCCCGACGCTGAACGTAATCTTGTCCTGGAAATTCGAGCCGGTACCGGGGGCGAGGAAGCAGCGCTGTTCGCGGCCGACCTGTTTCGAATGTATAAACGTTACGCTTCTGACAAGAAGTGGTCCACTGAAGTGGTTAGTGTCAGTGAGGCCGACCACGGCGGATACAAAGAGCTTATAGCTATGATAGAGGGCCAAGGTGCCTACGGTCGCTTGCAATACGAGAGCGGCATCCACCGCGTTCAGAGAGTGCCGGAGACTGAATCCGGGGGCCGCATCCATACCAGCGCTGCCACGGTTGCCGTCCTCCCCGAAGCAAGGGAGATTGACATAAAAATTTCAGAAGATGATCTTAAAATTGATACTTTCCGGGCCAGTGGTGCCGGTGGCCAGCACGTTAACATGACTGACTCCGCAGTTCGTATTACTCATCTTCCTACCGATACTGTTGTGCAGTGTCAGGACGAGCGTTCCCAGCACAAAAACCGCGCTAAAGCCATGAAAATCCTTCGCTCACGTGTTTACAAGGAAAAAAAGGCCCGGCAGCGAGCCGAACGACGGGAAAACCGGCGTCAGCAGGTGGGTAGTGGTGATCGTAGCGAAAAAATTCGTACCTATAATTATCCCCAATCCCGGGTAACCGACCACCGGATAAACTTTACCCTGCATAAACTGGATGAGATTATGGACGGCCAACTGGACGAGCTGATTGAAGCTCTGAATGAAGCCGATCGACTTGAGAAGTTGAGGGAAATTGAAAAAGAAGCTGACATTTCCCGACTGGTTCAGTGAGTTTCCCGCCTGGGAACACGCTGAGATAAAACGTCATTACGACCCCTCAACTGGGGTTATTTCGACAGAATTCATCTCTGCACCTCTGAAATCAAAAGAGATTTTCCAACGCCGCCAAGCCGGGGAACCTTTGGAATATATCCTTGGTCACTGTCATCTCGGTGAAATAACAGTAAAAATTACTCCTGAAGTCCTTATCCCCAGGCAGGAAACCGAAACACTGGTTCGACTCTTTTTTAAAAATAGCTCTGCTCTCCCCCCCGGACGGCTGGTTGATTGTGGAACCGGCTCCGGATTTATCGCCGGCTGGCTGGCAGAAAAATTTGATCGCCCGGTAATTGCGGTGGATAACTCCCTGCCGGCGCTTCGTGTTGCGCTTGAAAATTGTTTGCTGAATGACTGGAGTTTCAGCTTGGTCGCCGGGAATTTGCTCAACCCCATCTCCTGTCGAGCCGCCGCTATTCTTGCTAACTTACCCTACGTCAAACAGAGGCAGAACCTGGAAGACTCAGTCGAAAGCTTTGAACCCCACCAGTCACTTGTCCCATCTTCCTCTCCCGCTCAATTATATCAGCGGCTTTTGAAACAGGCCCGCGTTAAATTAAAAACCGGGGGAGAGCTCTGGCTGGAGGGCACCGCCGAGCTCTTCGAAGAATTACTTCCCGTTGTCAACAGTAAAGAGTGGGAAAATTATGAAATATTAACTGATCTGTCTGATCGCGTCCGTTTTATGCGCTTGCGGTTTTAGCCTTCCTTTTACTTCCTCCTTAACTTTTTGATCCTCCTTCCCGACAAATGTAAGTGAAGGCATCAGGGAGTATTAGACATACTACAAGGACGAGCCAGCCAAATAAACGACACGCCTTATATATCAGCCCAGGCTAAAAACTGTACCGACAGTATATTCGCTGTCAGTATGCGTTATTCCGGGCCAAGCCCGCAATGACGGCATTGAAGGCGAAATAACAGCGTTTACAAAAATAGCCTGATGATTAACTAACAAACCAGCAAACTAGCTAACTAACAAACAAAGGAGTTCCATGATGGAAAAATTGGTTATCGAAGGCGGTTATCCGTTAGAGGGCGAAGTTCCAATAAGCGGCTCAAAAAATGCCGCCCTGCCGATAATGGCGGCGACGTTGCTCGCCGCCGACGGCTGTCGTTTGGATAACGTTCCGCGCTTACGTGATATCCGGACGATGTGCAGCCTGATTGAGGAGTTGGGAGCCGATCTGAAATATACTAACGGTACGGTTGAAGTGGACACTTCTCAGTTGAACCAGAACGAGGCCCCCTATGAGCTTGTAAAAAAGATGCGTGCTTCAGTGCTGGTGCTTGGCCCACTGGTTGCCCGGCTGGGAGAGGCCAGGGTGTCGCTGCCCGGTGGCTGTGCCATCGGTTCCCGACCGATAAATTTGCATCTCGAGGGCCTGGAGGCACTGGGCGCTGATATTGACTTGCACCAGGGGACGGTCCACGCCCAGGCCTCCCGGCTGCGAGGAGCGGTGATTACGCTCGACTTTCCTTCGGTGGGAGCAACTGAGAATATTTTAATGGCCGCTGCCCTGGCCGAGGGGGAAACGGTTATAGAAAACGCTGCCCGCGAACCTGAAATAGCTGACCTGGCCCGGGCTGTAAATAAGATGGGCGGGCATGTGGAGGGGGCCGGCACGGATAAAATTCTGGTTGAGGGTGTCGAAGAATTACACGGTCTTAAACATTCGATACTGCCCGATCGCATAGAAACAGGGACTTATTTAACTGCCGGCGCGATCTCGGTTGGTGAGATAAAAGCTGTGAAAACTAATCCCGGTTTGCTTCAATCAGTATTAAAAAAACTGCGTCAGTCCGGCATGAAGGTAAATGAAGGTGAGGATTGGATTGATTTGAAGGCTAATTTTCCACCTGAACCGGTGGATATTGTGACCATGCCTTACCCCGGTTTTCCTACGGATATGCAGGCTCAGTTTACTGCTATGCTTGCTCGCGCCAGCGGGACTTCGACCGTTAAAGAAACAATTTTTGAAGATCGGTTCATGCATGTTCTTGAGTTGGAACGGCTTGGTGCCGATATTAAAATAGATGGAAATTGGGTAACTATCCATGGGGTTGAGAAGCTGGAGGGGGCGCCGGTAATGGCCACTGATCTCAGGGCCTCGGCAGCTCTTGTGCTCGCCGGCCTGGCGGCCGAGGGAACGACGGAAGTAAGACGAATTTACCACCTTGACAGGGGTTACGAGAAGTTGGAGAAGAAGTTGGAAAATCTTGGCGCCAAACTTGAAAGACAAGAAGCGGAGGGACCGTAAATGATTAGAGGTCTATATACGTCAGCCAGCGGCATGCTGGTCAGTCAGGAAAGAATGGACGTCGCTACCAATAACCTGGCCAACGTCAATACTCCTGGCTTCCGAGAACAAATTTATGTCTCTAAATCGTATCCTGAAAATGAGGTTGTTCGCACGGATGACAATGTTACTCAGCTACCCCGGGGGTCAATCGACCAGCGGCCTGAAGTGGGAGACATAAATACCGGAGTTGCTTCCGATGGAACTTACACTAATTTTGAAGAGGGGAAACTAAAACGAACGGGTAACCCCCTTGACCTTGCTATTACGGGCGAAGGCTTTTTTACTGTTGAGGGGGAAGAGGGCGAAGATTACTACACTCGTGATGGTATTTTTCACATGGATGAAGAGGGAAGTCTGGTTACCGGTAACGGTCGTTACGTTTTGGGTGAAAACGGTCGGATTACTGTTTCTGATACAGTTGAAGGCATATCAATTGGCGGTGACGGGACGATTTCAAACGGAGACGGTGAGGTTGTCGATCGACTGCAGATTACTCAATTTGAGAATCCTCAGCGCCTGCGGAATCGAGGAGAAAACTTTTTTGTTGACGGTGGTGAGGCTCAGCCGATAACTGAGGGGGAGGTTGCTGCTGATTACGAAATACGCCAGGGCTTTCAGGAGATATCGAACACTGACCCGATAAGAGAATTAATTAATACCATAGAAATACAGCGACTTTACGAGATGAACAGCCAAATGATCCAAAAACAGGACGAGGCGCTGGGACAATCTCTGCAGCGCGTGGCTGGTACTTAATCCGCTTTGTCTTATTTTTTGATAAATTATTCGGGTTAAATTTTTACTGCAGTTTGCACGATAATATAAGAGAGGTGATTTGGCATGATCAGAAGTTTATACACTGGCGGAGCCGGTATGAAGGCTCAGCAAAAAAGCGTTGATGTAACAGCAAACAACCTTGCTAACGTTAATACCAACGGTTTTAAGAAGGATCTCGTCAATTTTGAGGACCTCTATTATCACTACATGAAGAGTCCCGGCTCACCCTCCACTGAAGCCACGGATCATCCAAGCGGTATTTCCGTGGGGATAGGTGTTGGCACCGGTTCCACAGCTAAAGTCTATACCCAGGGAAACATGGAATCGACCGAAAACCCGATGGACATGGCCATTAAGGGCGGTGGGTTCTTCCAGGTGTTGAAACCCGACGGCACAACCGCCTACACTCGTGACGGCTCGTTTAAGGTTGACGGCGATGGTCATATCGTCACCTCGGAAGGTAATTATCTGGAACCGCAGATACAAATACCTGAAGAAGCTACTGAATTGACTATTCGCAGCGATGGAACTGTTTCTGCTGACATCCCCGGTACCGAAGCACCTGAAAATCTTGGCCAGATTGAGCTGGCTCGGTTTGTAAATCCAGCCGGTTTAAAGGCCGAGGGTTCTAATTTATTTTCTGAAACGCCTGCTTCTGGTGATCCGTTTGTTGGGACTCCGGGCCGTGATGGACTTGGTCAAATTGAACAGGGTTCGCTGGAAAAATCAAATGTTGACGTAATTGAGGCTTTAACTGACCTTATTGCCCAGCAGCGTGGTTACGAGTTTAATCACCGGACAATCAGGACGTCCGATCGTATGCTCCAGAGGGCAACGACGCTGCTTCAGTAATACGGATGAGTAACTACTACAGACCATCCATCGGTTTAGTGTTACTTGCACTAATCCTATGCGCCGGTCGGGTTCCTGTCCCGGCCGGCGCCTACAATTCTGATACGTCTGCCGCAATAGAACTCAAAACTACGACTACTGTTGATCATCCCGTTGTCACTATATCTGACATTATCAAGGGCGAGTTACCCGAGGGAATGTCGGATTTTACACTTGGCGAGGCCCCCGCTCCCGGCGATAATGACTTCTATAATCGCGCCCGGGTAATGATGCTGGCTCGCCAGGCCGGCGAAGCTACTCCCGAGTTTTTAGGGCGGGAGATTCGGACCGAGGTTCGCAGACCCTCGCGTAAACTTGAACGGCAGGAACTGATGGAGCCCGTAAAAAATGTGCTCCAGGAGCGAATATCTCTCGACGGCGATGGGGAAGTTGAGATTGAGCATCTGCCCCGTTCAATTGAAATATTGCCCGGCGATTATCAGCTCCGGCTTGATCGTTCTAACCCTTACCACGATATTCATACCTCCAATCGGCACACGATTATAGTAGAACAGGAGGGTAATGTTACAAAAACTGTTAATGTTCGCGCCCGAGTGGCGGATTTTGCAGAAGTTGTCGTGACCAGTGAACGTATCAAAGGGGGCGAGAAGATTACAGAAGAAAATGTTGAATTGAAGCAAAAAGAGGTTCGCCGTTCCCGGGGCGATGTGGTTTTGGATATTGAGGAAGCCCGCGGACTGGAGCTAAGTCGCAGCCTCACAGAGGGCACTATTCTTCGAGGCTCACATCTTGAGCGCCCCTCTCTGGTTGAGAGACGTTCCACCGTTACTATCCGCTACAAAATAAACGGCTTGACACTTTCGGCCCGGGGAACTGCTGAAAGTGACGGTTACAGGGGAGAAAAAATTGTCGTTAAAAATGACTCAAGCGGAGATAAGGTTTATGCCGAAGTTATAGGTGAAAGGGAGGTGCGTGTGGTTGAATAATTTAAACTCAAAAATTTTCGTAATTTTTGTAATCAGTAGTTTTTTAATTTTTAGCGTTGCTTCTAATCGGGCCGAAGCCACTTCACTCTGGGAGGATTCTCCTCGTGCTCAAACCCCTTATGGCGACAATATAGCCGTGGCCGAGGGTGATCTCGTAAAAATAGCGATAACCGAGGACGCGGTCGCCCAGTCCGGCTCCAGCCGCGATCGGGCTAAAAATATTGGTGTGGGCGGTTCTTCCGGGGAAGACGCTGACGACGCAACATTCGTGAATAACATGGTTTCCTGGCTCCCTTTCTTCAGTGCTGAGTTTTCCGGGGGGTCAGAGTTCGATTCACAGCGAGCTGCTGACATGTCACGAACTCTCAACGCTGAAATGTCAGTCGAGGTTGTCTCAGTCTCTGATAATGGTACCATGGAATTGGAAGGTACACGGGAAGTGAAAATTGAGGACGAGATAACTACTTTGAATTTTAGTGGGCAGGCTCGCCGGGAAGACGTTGAACCCGACAATACAATTCCTTCCAATAGAATTGCAAACGCCCAGATGTCATATGAAGGTGAACTCGGCCTGCGCTCCGGCGAAGCCGAGGGCTGGTTTGGACGTTCGTGGACTTTTGTCAAAAATCTTTTGTTCTGGTAATAATCACAGGGGAGGTAATTCCTGGTGCAAATTCCTAAAAAAGTAACGACTTTAATTTCGGTTATTATTCTCACTCTACTTACATTTCAACCGCTGCTTGCTCAGCTCAGTGTGCCCCTGGAAAGTATTTCCAGAATTGGAGGCGTGCGTGAAAATCAACTGCGCGGCTACGGAATTGTTGTCGGTCTTGACGGCACTGGTGATGGCGGGATCGATTTCGTCAACCGCTCAATAGCTAATGCACTTGAACAGCACGGAGTAAGCGTCCAGGCTCCCGAGGGCGAGCGCCTGGACAACGTCGCCGCCGTCATGGTTACCGCGACTTTACCTGCTTTTAAACAGTCCGGGGACAAGCTGGACATAACTGTTAGCTCGCTCGGTGACGCTGATGATTTAAGCGGTGGTGTGCTGATTGAGACGCCGATGATGGCTCCCAACGGGGAGGTTTATGCAGTCGCGCAAGGTGCGGTGACAAAGGGGGGGACCGGCGACGATCTGCACCCGACGACAGTTACTGTCCCCGATGGGGCTCTCGTTGAACGGGAGGTGCCGTTTGAATTCGTCGGTGATGACGGTCAACTCCAGGTGCAACTTCGCGATGGTAATTTCACTACTGCTTCCCGGGCAGTTGCAGCCATAAACGAGGAATTTGCTCCCCAGACGGCCCACGCCGAAAATGCCAATACTATAAATGTCCAGGTGCCCGCGGGATATACCGATGACGTTGTTGGCTTTATTTCTCAGGTCCAAAATCTTGAGGTAGAACCGCCCCGTGAGAGTCGTATTGTGATTAATGAGCGAACTGGAACCGTTGTCATGGGCGATAATATTGCCGTGCGGCCTGTCGCGATTACTCATCGTAATATTTCGCTGCAAATTGACAACGACGATGTCGAAGAGGACGGTGAAACCGTTATGCTGCCGGAGGTCACTACAGTCGACCAGATTGTCGACGCTCTGAACGCTGTCGGCGCTTCAACCGACGATGTTATTTCTATCCTCGAGGCACTTAACCGTTCTGGTGCCCTGAACGCTCCGTTAGAGGTGATGTGACGTGCTTAGTTCAACTCCGGAACTTGGTGCGATGGATAGTGGAAGGGCTGCTCAGAACCAGGGCGAGCTTCAGCAGGCGGAGCGTCAGTTGCGATCCTTTGCTGAACAGGGTGAACAATCTTTTGATGATGTGACTGCTTCCACCGGTTCCCGCAATCGCGACGAAGAGCTTAAGGAAGCCGCCAACCAGATGGAAGGGTTGCTTGTTCATGAGCTTATTAAACAGATGCGAAAAACTATCCCGGATAATGAACTGACCCAGGGGGGGCACGGGGGTGAGGTTTTTCAGGAGCAGCTTGATCAGAAATATTCGGAGCTGATCGGTCAAAGTGGTGATTTTGGTATTTCTGAAGAAATTTACAAGACTTTTGCCGGTGAATATCAGTAACTTGTTTGAGCTGTCTAACCTTAATTTGTCTGACCCCGTTATATAAAACCGCCGTATTATTCTCATCTATTTATAAATCCCCCCCTCTATAAATTCATAGAATCACCATTTGCTCTATCAGCCACGATTACGCTCTCTAACTCCCGCCGGCCTTGCGCCCCCCAAATTCGCACTTTATTTAATCCCCCCCTCCCGAGGAAGAGGACACAGAAACTCTTGCTCTATGACGTTAAACTCGGTACACTTTGTAAACTCGTGGTCTTTTAAACAAATACATTCCTTTTATATTGGTGACATAGTTAAAACTTGATTTACCTCTAACTGGAGGCGATTTCAATATGAAAAATCGACGTAAGACATTAGTGGTTGACTGGCAGCTCCAGGGACGGATGATCTTACTTGTGCTTGTCCCCGTGCTGCTGACGCTTTTGATTTGTGCTGGCTTTGGATGGTATTCGCTATATATTATTGAGGAGGCTGGTATTGCTGAACAGCTAAACTTGCTGAGCGAGGTAGCCAAACACCTTCAACGTATCGGTCTCCTGGTTTTTCTTGGGGTAATGGCTGTGTTATTTTTGTCTCTGCTCGTGACTATCCGCTTTTCCAATAAAGTTGTTGGACCAATTTATCGAATCAAAGAAGATTTGGATGCCATGAGACAGAATGATTCAATGGACCTGATTTATACCCGGCAGGGTGATTATCACCAGCAGTTAGTTCGATCTTTAAATAACTTTATTATCAACACGCGCGACTTACTTGAAGATGAGGGGTCCAACTAATGTTCAAAGCTATCAGTAGTGATATCAAAGCTGTATTTGAGCGTGATCCGGCCGCTCGTAATCTGCTCGAAGTTATATTAACTTATCCCGGTCTACACGCGCTTGTTGTGCATCGGATTGCGCACTGCCTGCACACTAAGTTAAAACTACGCCTAATTGCACGGATAATTTCTCACCTTGCCCGGTTTTTTACTGGGATTGAAATTCATCCCGGTGCGGAAATCGGGACCGGCTTTTTTATCGATCATGGTATGGGCGTCGTAATTGGAGAAACCACTATCATTGCTGAAAACGTAACTTTATACCAGGGAGTAACACTGGGTGGAACAGGTAAAGAACGTGGTAAACGGCATCCAACTATTGAGTCTGGTGCTGTTATTGGAGCCGGCGCGAAAATCCTGGGAGATATAACGGTGGGCGAAAATAGTCGCGTTGGTTCCGGCTCGGTCGTCGTCGACCCCGTGCCAGAAAACTCAACAGTGGTCGGCGTACCCGGTCATGTAGTAAGACGGGAAGGGGAGCGGGTGGCGACTGTCTCACTCGACCACAGCGATCTGACCGACCCCATCTATGATAGCATTCACCATCTGGAAGAACGTATAGACCAACTTGAACACGAGCTGGCCGAGCAGAAACAAAGTGACTGACTCAATCCCGGCCCTTATTCCGGCCGCCGGCCGCGGTACACGTCTGCACCCGATAACTAATTACCTGTCCAAGCCGATGTTGCCCGTCGATAACCGGCCGCTTATTAATTTTGTGTTTCGTGAGGTAGAAGCGGCAGGTTTAGAAAATGTATTTGTAGTTGTCGCCCCGGACGATACAGAACTGAAAGATTATCTCGCTCAAAGTAACCGGGATTTTGAAGTCACCGTGGTTGAACAGCCCCGTCCGCGAGGGCTTGCCGATGCACTACTTTATGGCTATGATGCTGCCGGTTGTCCACCACTTGTCGCTTTGCTTATACCGGATAACGTAGTTCTTTTTGGCGCTGGGATTAAGACTCTTTTGGAAGACCTCGATGCGCCTCGGTTGAGTTTTGCAATTGATAAAATAACTCGTCAAGAGGCACAATATTTTGGGAACTCGGGTCACTTCAAGACGCCTGATGAGCTTCCTCCGGGAGAAAATGGTTGGATTAACATAACTGCTTTGCAGGAAAAGGGGGCGGGGAAGTTTGATTGTGCCGTTGACAATTGGCCCGCCTGGCGACTTCTGCCGCGGGTGCTTCTGCCCGCTAAATTTTTTGAAATTGCGAGGCAACACAGGGCTGAAATTTCCGATGGCGAAATTGACGACGTCCCTATTTACCGGCGTTTACTGAAAGAAAAACCAGCTCGTGGACGACCACTGGACGGAGAAATTTTTGACACCGGGACTCCCGAGGCTTATCTGCGTTTTTGCGCCGAATTTTTTCGTCATCATAACCGTGCTGAAAAACAAAAAAATTGAACGGGTAGGCGATACGTAATGTTTGAGTTTGAGAGCGAAGATCCTGCTGCTGAAGGATCTGAGCAGCTTGGTGCCTGGTTTGATCGTCTCAGTTCCGCTGATGTCTATATCCTGGGATCTGGCGTTAGCGCCCTGGTTGCCGGCTATTTTCTGCAGCAACAGGGAGTGCATACTGTTGTATTGACCGAGGCTGATACGCCCGGTGGTCGTCTTGTCTGGAAGAGTGGCCCTGTCCCGATATTTTTCCCCACTCTTAGTCTGCTTGCAGATACAGGTTATTCGATTTCGGAAGAAAATTATGCCTGGATTAATCGACTCGAACTTGTAATACATTTGACAAATGCCTTCTTTCAGGTCGGGGGAGAGTTGCTTTCCGGAATAATTTTTGAAAAAATAACCCCTGCTTCTGGACAGATGCAGCTTGAACTGCTCCATGATCGGCGTTCGCTGGTTTTTGATGCGGTTGACTCCGTTATTACTGAACCCTTATCGCCCCCGGAAGAACTGGGGGGAGAGGCTGATAATGTTTCGGAAAAAATGGTTCTGAATACTGGCCGTCGCAGTGAAGGTTGGATACAGGCCGGACACCAGGCTCATCAGAATCTTGATTCGGCGGCTGACCCAACACTGGTTAACGGTTGTTTACTCTCCGGTCGTAAGGCCTCAGAAATAGTTTTGACTGAGTTTTGATATCAAGCTTAGTTCATAATGTCTTTCACCTGAACTATTTACGACAGTTATTTTGTTGCATAACTCTTCAACGTCATTCGCCCTTGAAACGAGGAAATAGTGAAGAGGGCTATATAGTTGCCATTGACTTTAACTTCTGGTGAAACTAATGGAAAAATATTTTTCTTTGTTCCTTGTCTTAGCTGTTTTCTTGATCCATCTCAACGGCTGTGCAGGATTACTTAATAAAACCCATAGAATCGATCCTGGTCGTATGGCTCAAATCGGTTATCAGTTGCAGCAGAACCCCGGTCAGGAGGAACAAATTCTGGCACAACATGGGCTCTCTCAACAGGAATTTACTGAGAAAATGCACGAAATAAGCAGAGATTCTCAGCTGTCTCAGCAGTACCGGGATGAGTTCTATCGGCTGATGGAGGAGGAGTAATTCTGAATATTTTGATCATACTCGTCCTGTTTTTTATGATTGTTGCGGCCGTTGTTGCCCTGTACACCGAACAGCTACTCTCCGCCGTAATAGCTCTGGGCGCAGTTGGTTTTGGCAGCAGTGGAATTTTCTTACTCCTGCGCGCTCCGGACCTGGCTATAACCCAGGTTGTCGTAGAGGTCATTACCCTTATTCTTTTAATTCGAGCGACTATGGTAGTTGGGTCAATTAAAACCGAGGGGCGACAGCATTATCTGCCTTACCTGCTCGCCTGTCTGGTCGTAATTTTGCTGACCGCTTTTGTATTTGTTTCCTTTCGCGAAATGCCTGAATTTGGTAATCCAGTGATGGAAAGATTTGAGGATGCGCCTTCGATTTATTACTTGTTGCGGGGTTTTGACTTGACAGGTTCTGCTAATCAGGTGATGAGTATTTTGCTTGATTTTCGGGCTTACGACACCCTGGGCGAGGCAACAGTGATTTTTACCGCTGTGCTTGGCGCCCTGACACTCTTGCGCACGCAGGGGAGGAAGAAACTTGATGAAGGATAATCGCAGTTTAATAATCAAGCGTGTTTCACGCTGGATGGCGCCGTTTATTTTTCTTTACGGAGTGTATATAGCTCTTTACGGACATCTTTCGCCCGGTGGGGGGTTTCCTGGCGGTGTGGTAATTGCGGCCGCCTTTATTCTCATCCTGCTGGCGCGTGGAAAAAACGCAGCTCTGGACAAACTGCCCTATGCGGTCGCTAAGGAGCTGGACGCGGTTGGCGCTCTACTATTTTTGGTTATGGCTTTTTTGGGGATGGGACTCACCGGTATATTTTTTGCTAATTTTTTACAGGAAATGATCCCCGGCCAGCCTCATGAGTGGTTTAGTGGTGGCACCATTATTATCAATAACGTGGCGATAGCTATGAAGGTGGCCGGAGCTATTTTTCTCGTTCTCTTTTTTCTTAGTGCTCTCCGGATTTCCGGTGAAGGTCAAGTTGGCTTTAAATCACTGGAGGAAAAATAATGCTTGCTTACGTCTTAGCTCTGATTTTACTTCTAATTGGGGTCTTTGGGGTTTTGACTCGAAAAAATTTGATCAAGATAATTATTTCTATTTCTATAATTGAGTCGGCGGTTAACCTCTTCTTAATTCTTGTTGGTTATCGCCGCGGAGGTATTGCCCCTATTTTTACGGCTCGCATGGCTGAAATTACTGAATTTGCTGATCAAGCCGTCGACCCCCTGCCGCAGGCTATGGTTCTAACTTCGATTGTTATTGGAGTAAGCATAACTGCTCTGCTGGTAGTTATCTCGCTGCGTCTACATCACGTCTATGGCACCTATAATATCAATAAAATTTTTTACGGCGATGCAGGTGAAAAAGAATGAATTTTCTCCTGCCGCTTGTGGTCGCCCTCCCCCTCGGTAGCGGTTTTTTGCTTGCCTTGTTGCCCGGCCGCTTTTTGAAATTTGCTAACTTTTTTTCTGTTCTTATTGCTACCGTTCTCTTGCTGTCGGCACTGCTCTTGCTTCCCACCAGTGGCTATTACGAAATTGGCGGTTGGATATTCCCCCTCGGTATCAACTTTTCCTTTGACGGCCTCAGTAGGCTGTTGCTTTTGATGGTTGCTGTAGTTGGATTTACAGTTACGATTTATTCAGCCTCTTACATGGATTTATACACCAGCCGCATCCGTTTTTTCGCCCTGTTTTTGCTTCTCTGGGCGGGTCTTAACGGCACCCTTTTGAGCGGTGATATTTTCAACCGTTATGTTTACGTAGAAATAGCAGTAATAGCCTCTTACATTTTGGTTGGTTTTGGCTGTGCACCGCGGGAATTGAAAGCGGCTTTGAAATACGCTATTCTCGGCGCTGTTGCCTCGGCATTTACCTTGCTCGGGATAGCTGTTGTTTATTCTTTCGCCGGTACAGTTAATATTGCTCAACTCGCTGGCCGGTTTGCTGCTTTACCCGAACCGGTATTTCTTGGCTCGCCGGCTTTTTTTGCTGGAGTTTTAATGGTGCTCGGTTTTGGCTATAAATCGGCCCAGGCTCCCCTCCACGTCTGGCAACCGGACGCTTTTGCTGTTGCCCCGGCTCCCGTCGCCGCTCTGATGTCCTCCTCCCTGGTTGTAGTTGTTGGTCTCTATGCCATGATTAGAACAGTTTTTACTGTTTTTGGCGTCGTTGCTTCCCTGTGCTGGTTGATGATTTTCATTGGAGTTTTGTCTTTAGTTTTGGGGCTGTTTTATTCGGCCAGAACAGATCATCCTCGTCGGGTTCTCTCCTATCAGAGCATCTCCCAGATTGGTTACGTCTTTACTGCTCTCGGTCTGGCTGGCGTTGTTTTTAGCCGGGGAATTAGCTTTAACCTATCAATCTGGTTGCTTGTTGGTGGGTTGTATCACCTGCTGAATCACGCTTTCTTTATCTCCTCTCTTTTTCTAGCCCTGGGAGCGGCTGAGTTTAATACCATTGACGTTGACTGCTGTTCGACCGGTCGGGGCATATTCGTTGGCTTGCCGCTGGTTGGCGGAGTATCAACCCTTGCTTCGGCTTCGGCTGCCGGCCTTCCTCCTTTCGGTGGTTTCATAAGTAAATTAATAATAGTTGTCGCAACCTGGTATGCTGGCTTTCCCTTTATTGCTTTACTTCTTATATTAATCAGTCTCGGTGCTATTCCCGTTTTTTATCGGTTCAATCGTCGGGCACTTCAGTCGGAACCATCTTCAACGCGCCGGCCACCAACCTTTTTGATGAAGAGTGCCATGGTTTTTCTTGTTGTTCTGGTGATTAGCGCCTCATTTTTGATACTTCCGCCGCTTCGTTCAGTTTACCTTGAACCGGCTGCCTTTAGTTTGCTTGATGAGCGCCCCTACGAGGAAAAAATCGGTGAATGGGAAAACCGGGTGGGGGACGTGAAGGAAGCATTCCGGACGCGCCGGGAGGAAAAACCGTGAAAAAGAAAATTATTCTTTTCGTGCTTGCTTTTTTGGTTTGGAACCTGTTTGTAGGCGTCTTCCCCGAGGCCGGTCAGGAGTGGGATTATCAGAGTGTGCTGCTCGGGGCTCTGATCTCGCTTGGAGTTGCTCTTTTGTTTGCCTCTGACTTCAGCCAGGAACCGTTGATGTTTTTTCAACCCCGACGCATCTTTTTCCTTCTGTTGTTTATACCGGTTTTTTCTTTCTACTGTGCTAAAGCAAATTTTGAAGTGATGTATTACGTTATCAGCCCCCATCTGCCGATCAAACCAGGCATAGTCAAGGTTCAATCAGAATTGGAAAGTAAGACGGCCCTCACTATTCTAGCTAACTGTATTACATTAACTCCCGGCACCTTGACCGTTGAAGCAACGGAAGATGGTGTTTTATACGTCCACTGGCTGGCAATGAGAAGTATCGATGAGGAGGTCGCCACCCAACAGATTGCCGGTAAATTTGAATGGTTTTTAAAACGTATTTTTGAGGACGGTTAAAAAGTAACTATGGAAATGGCAATTTTTTTCTCGCTCTTCTTTCTAATTATCTCCAGTTTCTTGGCCCTAATACGGGTTATAAAAGGCCCCACTGCACCCGATCGTATTGTAGCGATTGACATCCTTGGTTTTATCCTGGTCAACTTCTGCGCTTTATTGACGCTAATTACCCGGGAGGATTTTTACATGTCGGTGGCGCTTGCCTGGGCGCTTTTAAGCTTCATTGGTAGTATCGCTCTTGCTAAAAAGTTGGAAGGGAAAGAATTTGATGAATGAATTAATAGGAATTATTTTGGTTAATATCGGCATCCTGTTTAACTTCGTCTCCTGTCTCGGTTTAGTTCGCCTGCCTGACGTCTACACCCGACTGCAGTCCTCGACTAAAGCTGTAACTATGGGCTCGTCGCTGGTTCTGATAGGCATAGCAGTCTTTACTGGTATGGTATCTGTGGCTGCCCAATCCTTGTTGACCATTTTGTTCATTTTTATCTCCGCCCCTACCGCCGCCCACGCCATTGCCCGGGGGGCCCATAGCTCAGGAATTAGAGTCGAAAGAATTACGGCCGAGGGTTTAATTGGCCGGACGATTGAATACGAGCTCCTGGACGTTGTGCGGGTCGGAGAAAAATTTGAAAAGGATCGCTTCGATCATACGCTCGAAACCTGTCCGGTTTTTGAAATTGAGGAGTCTATTGACGACGAGGAGTTGCTCGAACGAGTCTCTAAGGTTCTTGCCCCCCGGCTGAAAATGCAGCCGCGTGAACTGGAACAGCTACTGCTTGAACGCGAAAATGAAGCTACCACCGCTCTGGCCCCGGAAGTTGCTTTCCCCCACGTTATCGTTGAAGGCAAAAACATGTTTGAAATGCTCGTTGTTCGCGCTAAGGAAGGGGTTAGATTTTCGCAAGAGCAACCGAATGTTCACGCTATTTTTGTTCTCGTGGGTACCCGCGACCAGTGGCATTTTTATCTGCGTTCAATGGCTGCTCTGGCCACAATGGTCCGCGAACCGGATTTTCTTGAGCAATGGAAGCAGGCCAAAGACGAGCAGGAACTGCATGAGCTACTACTGGAACGATCTCGACAGCGTCATCTGAAAGACTAAACGCTCTGGCAGCTATTCGTCTAAACCGGACATCCGCACAAGACTTTCCGTCACTTTCTCCTGTACTTTTTTGTCTCTGTCATCCTGGAATCTTTTTAAATGCTTTGCCCCTTCGGACCAGTCCAATCGCCCGATGGCTTCGGCCGCCGAACGTCTGATTACCTCGTCACCGGAGTTCTCCAACAACCGGATCAGTTCCGGACCGGCTTCGGTTATACCATGTAAACCGGCCGCTTTCACCGCTGCCCGTTTCCTGGCCGAACCGTATGATCCACTTAGTTCCTTCAGGATTATTTGCTGCCATTCACCTCCGTGAACTCTTGAAATAGCTTCTACTGCCCCGGCGATCAACTCCTTGTCGCCGCTGTAATAAAAATTATCTATTAAGCGCTTCGCTCCCTCGGCTTCTACCGTGGCCAGCGTTTGTAAGGCTTTTACACGCAGTTCTGACGGCCAGTCGTCGGCCTCGGCAGAGCGCTGCATAAATTCCTTGATCGCTTGAAACTGGGTTTTGTTTGTTCGCCCTGAAGCTTCTTCCTCACCAGACCCGCCGCTCTCCCTATGAAAGTCGCTTATTTTTCCCTCGTGTATAAACCTGGCCAGGGCTTCCAGCGCCGCCTCTCTTACCTCAATTTCCGCATCGCCCGCCGCCAGGTGAAACAGCGGCTCAATGAATTCTGGCGATTTGAAAACTCCCGCCAGTTCAAGAGCTCTTTCTCGGGTCTTGTCTTCTACGTGAAATAGACCTTCAACAACCGTTTCTATAGGGTCAAAGGGCGAATTGAAGGGATGTAGTCCTATAGTCTCTAATTTTCCCAGGGTGTCGTCTTCTTTTTCTGCCATTATTTTTACCTCCTGTTGATGACCCGCAAAAGACCCGCAGGCAATGGCTAACTCAGCAGACTTCATACGGGAATTTTTTGGGATGAAATTATTCCTCCTTATCAGTATATCAAAATGTTCTCTGATTTCTTAACCCTTTGCCAGAAACGTCCACCACGTCTTCCCCCCTGAAAATTGGATTTGCCCTGAGTCGAAAAAAATAGTAAAATTACTAACAAGATTTATCCAACACTAATGGGAGTGGTCAAGATGTATAACAGCAAAATTTACAGAAAGTTTATGATTTTCGGATTAATTGGCTTTTTGATACTATTTGTCGGTGGCTGTGGACTTATCGCCCCAGAAGCGGAGCCCCCCATTGACGAAGCCCCCGAAGATGTTGTTCGCGAACGTGATGAGCTGGAAGAGCGGATTGAGGAGCTGGAATCTAAACTCGCCGAAAAACAGGAACAACTTGAGGCGGCCGAAGCAGACCGCGAACAGGCCCGCCAGGAGCTTGAAGAGCTGGAAGAAAAGCAACAGCAACTTGAGGAACTACGCGAGCAGAATAAAGAACTCGAGCAGAGTCTGGCCGAGGTTAAAGATGCCGAAGCCCGCCTGGAAGGCGAAAATGTAATTGTTACCCTCGATTCCGAAATTCTCTTTGATTTTGGCGACCACCGCCTTCGTTCAGAATCCCGGCAGACGTTAGAAGATCTCGCCGGCATAATTGCGGATCATCAGGATCGGATGGTTGCCGTGGAAGGCCACACCTGTACGGTCCCTGTTTTGCCCGAATCTCAGTTTCCTTCCAACTGGCATCTGTCGGCCGCTCGCGCCGTCAGCGTCGTTGAATATCTTACTGAGGAACACGACCTGGATTCTGAACAGTTTTTCGCCGGTGGCTACGGCGAGTTTCGTCCCGTCGCTTCCAACCAGACCGAAGAGGAGCGCGTTAAGAATAGACGGGTGGAAATAGTCTTTTATCCACCGGGGATTGAAAGGGAAGTCCTGCCTGCCGAAGAAGTCCGGGAGTAGCAACTGACCGATTATTTGTGAGTGTATTCAATGAAAAAATCAAACTGGCTTTACTATATTCTTATTTTGCTGTCCCTTTTTTTTGGGTGGCTGTCTCGAACGCCAGAAGCAAATGCCGCTCATCAGCCCCTGCTTGAGGACGGCATTCCCCGCTCACTGTTTGTCTATGGCGCTAAGTGGGCGGACAATACTTATGGTGATATAACTCTCAGTGGTCAGACTAATTTGCAGCGTTCTTACCTCTGGACGGTCGGTTTTTCCCATGAATTTTATCGGATAAACAGACATCTCAGCCTGGAAAATGAAATGAATATTACCCGCCACTCTGGCGAACAGGACCATCTTGAGGCTAATTTTGCCGCTTCCTTTCGCTGGTGGACATTCCCCTGGGACAACTGGGTGGAAACCACTCTGGCCCACGGTATTGGCCCCTCTTTTGCTGCCGAACATCCACCCGTTGAGGAAAATGACGATGATACTGCCGACCGGTTTTTGTTATTCATGCAGACTGAGTTTACCTTTGCTCCCCCTGTAGATAGCCGTTGGGAGCTCCTCGTCCGAATACATCACCGTTCGGGTGTCTTTGGTCTTATTAGCGAGGACAGCGGCTCTAACTTTCTCGCCGGCGGCTTTCGCTATCGTTTCTGATGCGTGAAAAAACGGTGGCGTTGCTGAAATAAAAGATGAACTGCAAGCCGCCCTGAAGCTGGCCGACAGCCGGCTTTACCAGGCAAAAGACCGCG
>CAZMIT010000010.1:0-26509 GCA_964566495.1 uncultured bacterium
GGTAAGAAAAATGGGGGCTGCTGGGTTCGAACCAACGACCTCCTGCTTGTAAGGCAGGCGCTCTTCCGCTGAGCTAAGCCCCCGGGTGTTAGTTTATTAGTTGGCTAGTTAGTTAGTTAGCTAGTTGGTCTGGGTATTGTTTGACATATATTTTAGCTTAGTCTGTCTGATTTTGGCAAGCAAGCCAGACTACATCCCACCAAGTATTCCAGTGTCAACATCAGGATAATGCCCTTTTTTGTATTTACTCCAGTTAGTGGGTTTACTGCAATGGGTGCGTGCTTCGTCATCGCTTATATAGCCTTCCTTATAGAGCTTGACGATCGCCTGGTCGTAGGTCTGCATTCCTTCATTTTCTCCCTGGTGGATAGCAGAACGTAAACTGCCAAGCTCATAATCAGCAATCAGGTTTTTTATCAGAGGATTATTAAACATCAACTCAACTGCGGGGACCATTCCTTCCCCGTCATCCCGTTCTAAGAGTCGCTGACCACAGACCGCCATAAGATATTCAGAAAGCAGCGCCAGCACCTGATTGCGGGAGTCGTCGGGATAGAAGTCCAAAATTCTATCCAGCGTCTGGGGAACTGTACTGGTATGCAACGTTGAGAAGACGAGGTGACCGGTTTCAGCCGCTTGAAGCGCCGCCTCAACCGTCTCCTGGTCACGCATTTCGCCAATTAAAATCACATCCGGGTCCTGGCGCAATACAAATTTTAACGCCGAGGCATAACACTCGGTGTCAGTTCCCACCTCACGCTGAGTTATAACACTCTTTTTATCCTCATAAACAAATTCTATTGGGTCTTCAATTGTGATCACGTGCTTGGACTGATTCTGGTTAATGTATTCGACAATTGACGAGAGGGTGGTTGTTTTGCCGCTACTTGTCGTCCCCGTGACGAGAACAAGCCCACGATCAAATTTAGGAATTTTTTCGATCGCCGGGGGTAAATTTAACTCCGAAAAAGATTCTATATCAGCCTCAATGTGTCTGAAGACCAGGGTGATCGAGTTGCGCTGCAAAAAGGCGTTCACCCGAAAACGCTCGCCATCATCGAGAACATAAGAACCGTCGTATTCCTGGCCGTCAAGTAGAACCTCCAACTCATCTTCTCCCAATAAATCACGGGCCAGCTTAAGCATGTCGTCATCGGTAAGCGAACGCATGTTGGCCTTGTGTATTTTCCCTTCAATGCGAAACGAGGCCGGCGAACCTTTCTTCAGGATCAAGTCGCTGGCATTATTCCGGACCATCATTTCAAGAAATTGATCAAGGTGATAGTCAAACTGCTCCTCGGCGCTATCCTCTTCCGATTTGCTCATTTCGTTCCTCCTCTATATTTTGCTGCCGGGTTGTAATATTTATCTCTCGTTTCCCTTGCGAGCAATACTTCTATAGCGTAGGATTTTAGCCTAACAAATTAAATTTATAAATTAACTCAAATTAACCAAAGGATGTCATAAAATGCTGATAACTCGTGCTTCCGCTTCTTCTTATATTAGCGAAAATTTTCTTAAAATTGAAGCCAGACGAATTCGAGACCTGGGGGTAAGATACAGTAATCTGACCGAGAATAATGACTCGATTGAAGAACTAATTGCAGCCGAGGTGCTGATCATAAACAGTCAGCACAGGATAACTTCAAGCTTTTTGAAAAAATGGAAAAAAGGGCGACTCGTTCTCACCACCTCGAGCGGGTACGACCATATTGACCTAAAGCGTTGTGAAAAAATGGGAATAAAAGTAGCTCGAACTCCAGAAGCACGAACCGGGCGGGTGGTCGAACATACGCTGGCTCTTGCCGGCGCTCTGCTGCGTGACCTGGGCGAAACCGGGAGAGCACTGCGGGAAGGGACATGGAGACGGCGGGAGGCTGCTGAACGATGCCGAGAGCTGTCCAATGAGCAGGTAGGAATTATTGGCTACGGTCTGATAGGCCAGCTTGTCTGCCAACGCCTCACACCGCTGGTAAACTCTCCTTTATTGGTCTGCGACCCCGCTAAAGAGCAGGACATTAAATCCGAACCACAACTAAGATACGCTGAATTAGAAGAGCTGCTAAAGAAAGCCACACTGATTAGTATACACGCCGACCTGAATCACACTTCACACCACCTGATCGACGAGAATAGCCTTGACCTCTGCAAACCCCAAACACTTTTAGTAAATACTGCCAGGGGCGCTATAATAAAACAGTCAGCACTGCTATCAGCATTAGAAAAAAAGACTATTGGCGGGGCAGGACTGGATGTTTTCGAAAACGAACCCCCAAAAAACGTCGACCTGGGTAACTATAAAAACCTCATCGTCACTCCTCATGCCGCCGGGTTTGGTCCCCAGATGTTAGAAGATCTGCAGGAGGAAATCATTGGGACAATTAAAAATTTCATAAACGACTCGCCCCTGCCACACCCGGTTAACTAAAAAATCCGTAATGAGGAAATTAGGAAGAGATCGAGCAGGCGAGCATTCGAACAGGCGAGCAAACGAAGATGCGAGCAGGGGAAAGTTCACGTTGGGGGGATAGGGCGGTGGGGCGAGTGGGCGGTGAGACGATAGGGCGGTGGGGCGTAATGGTAGAACAGCGAACAGGCGAGCCTGAGAGCATGCGAGCAGGCGATGAAAAGCGCGGGGCGCAGGGCGCTGAGCGCTTGGCGTCAAAGTCAAGGTCAAGGACAAAAGCGTGCCACAAGTTCAAGAACAAGACATCGAAAACCGAGAGAAAGTGGGTTTGGCGTTGAGCTTTTGGCTTTGAGCTTTTAGCTGATGTTTTCCGGCTCGGAGGCCGGAATGACGGTTAGCGGGGATACGGGGGTTTAGCGACATTCCGCCCCCCTGGCAAAGTGCAAAGTGGGAGCTTTGGAGAAAGGTTTCTAAAGGACGTCGCTGGCGTCCATCGCCTTCAGACGTTCCCAGCGGCGGTCAACGTCAGCCTGAATCTTTTCCAGCAACTCGGGATTATCCTCCGAGTTAAGGTGAGCGAAGGCCTTACCCATCGTCTGCAGCATTTCCTCGACAGGAATTTTTTCATCCTTCTCTTCCGGGTTCTTATTCAGGGTGGTAATACCGTTTTCCACCTCGTAGAGCGGGAACATGCAGCTATTAACAGCCTTTTCCACGGCCTCATTCCCCTTGTCGGGAGCCATGCCCCAGTTAAGCGGACAGACTGAGAAGAGCTTGCCAAAGGCAAAGTCCCCGTCACGCACGGTGTTCTGAGCCTTTCGGGCCTTAGCGATCATGTCGCGTTCCTCAGTCTCAGCGGCCTGAAAGAGATAAGGAGCATGAGTGCCCCGCATAATCTCGGTAATATCCTTATGAGCATAAGGTTTACCGACCTGGTTGGGACCGACGTTAGCGTTGGTGTTGTACTGACCTTCGATACCGGAGTAACAGACCTGGTTACCGGTGTTCATGTAGCCCTTGTTGTCGTATTCAAGCATAATGAAGGGGTCGTCGCGAAGGGCTGAACCAATTACCTGGTCCATGCCGATATCAGTTCCACCATCACCGGAGACAGCAATAACAGTCATGTCGTCGGTAATTTTGCCCTGGCGTTTAAAGCGCTGATACATCTCGACAATACCGCTGGCAGTGCTGGAGCCGTTGTGGAAGAGATTGTGAAAGTAAGTGATTTTAAAAGAGGTCTCCGGGAAGCCGGTAGTTACAACCATGCCACAGCCGGTGTTAAAGAGTACCGCCACATGGCCTTCAATACCGCGCAGGAAGACCTGCAGGTTAGCAAAAATACCACAGCCGGGACAACCGGAGTGAGGACCTATGCGTTCGGGCATATTAGCCAGCTCGCGAGTATTTACCCGTTCAGGATTTCGATCCTCGTCGTCAAGGGTAAAAATCGTCGCGTCCTCGGGCATCGGTTCCATTTTCTGTTCAAACTCGTAGTCGGGGTCGCCGGGCCAGGCACCATAGTAGTCCTTGCGCTTCTTATCCTCGTCCGAGACGTCAGGATAGTTGTCTGCGAGTTCCAGCAAGTTACGAGCATCGCCGGTGTCAAAGCGAAGCCCACCAACACCGTAGGTTCTTTCAAGAATTGTCGTATCTCTGTTCTCCCGCTGGAGCAGAGCACCAATTTCGTTGGCCAGATAATTACCGGCCCCATACTGAGAGACGCGCTCAGCACAGACAAGCGTGTCAAGTCCATTAACGGCGGAAAGAATTTCCTGGTCGGGGAAAGGTCGCAGAACCAGCGGTTCAATAAGTCTGGTGTCAACGTCATCCTCGGCCAGGTCATCGACAGCTACCTTGGAAGTTTCAGCAGCCGTGTTGAGAGCAGCCATACCGCTAATACCAGTATCATCTGAACCATAAGTCATAACCTCGTTGTAGTAGCGACCGGTGAGATCACCATACTCTTCGAAAAGTTGCGGGAGCAGCTCAGCTGCCTGCTGCATCTTCTGTTCCAGAACAACCTTGGTGTTGATAAGGTCATCGTTCATATAGGGTCCAAAGGTGCGAGGATCATCGACATCAAGAAAGGTGGGTCGTTCAGGTGGCTCGCCGATAAAGTCCTGGGCATCGTTACGATCCTCAAAAATTTCTATTTTTCGAGTGCCGTGCGAGGTGTGAAAACCGTCGTAAACAACCAGGCAGGGCAAATTAACAGCTTCAGCGAGCCGGGGGGCAATAATATTCATATCATAGGTAGCTTGAACGGAAGGGGCGAGTAGAATCATCCAGCCCATACCAAGCGCAGCAGCAAGATCGGAGTGACCATTTTTAATGTTCAGGGGGGCGGAGACGTCACGGGTGGCAACATTCATAACAACGGGTAATCCAAGTCCACTGAGGACGGGAAGCTCTTCAGCCTTAAGCAGAACACCGTTAGCGGAAGTGACGTCCACGACTCGACCACCGGCAATAGACATCCCGGCGGCAATACTGATAGCAGCCAGTTCGCTGGTTCCACGAACAAGCTGTACATCGGTTTCACCTTCGGCATACATACGATCAACTTCTTGTCCCACGTCACTGGAAGGTGTAATTGGGTAGTAACCCTCGCCGTCGTAAGCGGCGTGAACGATCGCCTTGGCGGCGGCGTGATTACCGTTAGTTACCTCAATTTGTTGCGGGGCTTCGGGGGCCCCTACATCAGCATCAGCTTGTTTAGCTACAGGACTCATTACTTTGCCTCCTCTTTAGTTTTGGCAGGTCGCACAAGGGCTTTGCCCTTCTTCGTTTCGGGACATACAAGAGTGCAGCGCATACAGCGCTTACAGATTTCAGAGTTAATTCCTTTCATTTCACCGTCTTCAAAAACAATTGCGCCCGGATCAGGACAGTTGAGAGCACAGTTGCCACAGTGAATACAGATCTCCGGGTCAAACTGGGGCTCAGTTCCAAGCGCATGAGTTCTCTCGGGATGAGGATCTGTCAAGAAATATTTGGCGGGAAGACTGCCCCCATAGGGCATATTCTCATAGCCAATCGGACTGGGCTGTTCATCTTCTCGCTCGCGATTTCGATATTCTTCTTTTGGCTCAAAAGTCTCTTCCCTGTAAAGCTCTTCAGCCATATTAAAAGCGGCAAGATTAGTATCTTTAACTGATGGCCACTTCTTCTCTACCGCATTTTCAACGGCGTCAAAGGGGTAATCAAGCTCCCGGGCCAGAAGCCAGAGCATGGGCATGTTAAGACGCGAGCCAGTTTCGTCGACAATCTTACCAGCGTCGAGAGTAATAATTTTACCGCTATAAAGTTCAATTTCATCGCGGATTTCTGCCGGACTCAGTCTGGTGTTAATGGCAACAGTGGCTCCTTCGGGCAGATTCTTGTGAAAACCCTGTTTCTTCAACACGGAGACGTAAAATCCGACAAGAATATGGGGCGATTGAGTGGGACCACTGGTGCGAACGTCTACATCGTCAGAACAGAGCCGAATAGAAACGGAGGTCGGGGTTCCGGTCTTCTCCGAGCCGTATTTGGCATCGTATCCACCATCGAGGTTAAACTCTCTAACCCCGAGTTCAAAAATCATTTTTCCAATCGTGTTTGCACCATCACCACCAATAGCAGACATTAAGATCTTGCAGAAACCGTATTGATCCTGATAAGGTAAGCTGTAATCCAAGGCAGCCGCCTCCCGTTACAAGGTTAGGTAGACCATTAATCACAATTAGCTGCCACTTATTTTCTCAAATACTATTTCGGGGGTCAAGAAAAGTATCCGCCGTCCCAAAAAAGGAGGACCAATTTGGAAACAAAAGTAAAAAAAGCACGAAAAAACGGCTATTACCTGGAAATAACTAAAGGCGAGAAAAGCCGGCTACTACACAGCAGGTATGCCCCACGGCAGGAAGCAGAAAAATGGGCGGACAAATACTGCCGGGATTTAACAGGAAAAAACCTCGCCTTGATCGGAGGCGGGCTGGGATATTTCCCTGAGATAATGGAAAAACGTGGTTTTAACTGCCGGGTCTTCGAACCCCTGCCCCGGTTCAATCCGCCCGAGGATGCACCGCTGTCAAAATTAATCGAGCAGAATAAAATCATATTTCAAGCAAAAGATGATGAGATAGAGTCTTACCTGGAAACGGCTACCGGCAAATACCTGCAGGAGCTGCAGGTATTAGTGCATCCCCGTTACGGTGCACTTTTTCCCAACGCCGTGGACCGCTTGCGTAATCAGGTAGTATTGACGGGACGAAAAATTCAACGAGACCGACGAACACGAAAAGAATTTTACTGGCTCTGGTTTGACAATTTGATCAACAACCTACCACAAATAGACGGCGCACACCGGCTAACCGAGTTGAAGAACCTATATAGTGAAGAAGCAGCGGTAATAGTGGGAGCGGGGCCCAGTCTTGGCGATTCACTGAACTGGCTAAAAAAGTATGCGGATCGATTCATAATCCTCAGCGTTGATTCCGCCCTGGCAACTCTGCAAACTACCGGAATTAAGGCGGACTTTGTTTTAACGACTGATCCCCAACCAACGAACAACCTACATATTGAAGGTGTTGAGCCGGAGGGCAGATTAATAGCCGCCTGGACAGCCCAGCCAGCCTACTTTAACTGGGCCGCTGGACAGCCTATTTATCCAGTTGACATCGCCCATGGGACAACCCATAAGGAGCAGATGTTTCCGCCGGGCGGCTGGATCAGGGAATACATTGAGGGGCTGGACGACTTGCAGAGCGGCGGAAGCGTAACTTCGACCGGTCTTGACCTGGCACAATACCTGGGAGTTCAAACGATTGCGCTGGTCGGAGTTGACCATGCGTTTACCAAACACCGTATCGTCAGCCCGGGGAACAGCTGGGAGAGACGCCAGCTAAGCAAACTAAACCGGTTCCAAAGCCTGGTCGGAACCCACCTGAACAGTTTCCTGGGCAGCGGGAGATTCAGCTCAAAATCACTGATGAAAGCCACCTGCCTGGGCGGCTCCAGCTACTGGACGACCGACGAATACGTCAACCAGAACCGCTGGTTCGAAAAGGCCGGTCAACTATTGCCGTCCCGCTGCCTCGATATGAGAGCCGGCGGGCTAAAGATGCAGAACTGGGAAAGAGTTCAAAATCCCGATAAATTCTGGCAAAAAAAGACTCCAATCAGACCGGTAGAAGCTAAGCTCTGCGAGCAAGAACGAGTTAAAGTAAACCGCGAGGAGCTGAGTAATAAATGTTTACAGCTCAGCGACTACATCGAAGGGGACCGTGATCAACTTATCTACCGGTTTGCCACTGACAGTGGCAAACGTCCGGAGCGGCTGCAAAAATTTTACGAGCCATTCCGAGAGTACGCAGGGTTGGACGGCAGCTCGGCGGACGAGCTTGCGGAAGATTTCATCCACAAGCTGCCCGAACGATTACGTGAGCTGGCCGCCCAGTTCAGTTAACCCGGGTTATTTTATACGCATGAACGTCGGAATATTGAGATCATCTTCTTCTTTGTCACCGGGTTTTTCCGGATCTTCGTTAACAACCTCAACCTGTTCTTCTTCCTTACGCTCCCAGGCGGGCTTGTCAAGATCACGATCGGAAAAATCCTCAACCCGGTAGACGTTGTCGCGGCTGCGAGATGAGCGCTGCTGGCGTTGATCGCCGGCGGGAAATCCGGTGGCAATGACGGTTACCCGGACTACGTCCAGGTCAGAACGCAGGGTTTGACCGGCAATGACGTTAGCCTCGTCGGCCGCTTTCTCCCGAACAAGGTTAATAGCTTCTCTAACTTCAATCGCAGTAATGTCATCGCGACCCATGATATTGACAATAACTCCACTAGCGCCGTCAATATCATTAGTTTCCAGCAGTGGACAGTGCAGAGCCTCACGGGCGGCTTCGACTGCGGCTTTTTCCCCATTGGCCTCGCCAATACCCATAAGGGCGTCACCTTTTTCCTTCATAATCGTCTGCACATCAGCGAAATCGAGGTTGACATCTCCTTCTTCAACAATAAGTTCAGAGATCCCCTGCACTCCCTGGTAGAGCACCTGGTCAGCGATTTTAAAGGAGTCAAGGAAAGAAGTGCCATCATCGATCACTTCAAAGAGCCGTTCGTTGGGAACGACGATAAGTGTGTCAACGCTCTCGCGAAGCTGCTTGATACCCGCATCAGCGTTTTTATGACGCCGCTGCCCTTCATATTCAAATGGGCGAGTTACAACACCGATAGTAAGAATACCAAGCTCTTCCTTAGCCATATCAGCAATCACGGGAGCGGCTCCAGTTCCAGTTCCGCCGCCCATACCGGCAGTCACAAACAGCAAATCAGCGCCGTCAATAGACTCTTTAATTTCTTCCCGGCTCTTACGCGCGGCTTTTAAACCAACTTTGGGATCAGCGCCAGCACCCAGGCCGTCGGCATTGCCATCGGTGATACGCAGCTTGTTATCAGCCTCGGTCTGCTGCAGGTCCTGAGCGTCGGTATTAACCGCTATAAACTCAACCCCTTTAACGCCGGCATTTTTCATCCGAGAAACGGCGTTATTGCCCCCGCCGCCAACTCCAACCACCTTTATTTCGGTTGGGTTGTTCAGCTCCTCGTCGTCAAATTCAAATAGCTCTTCGTCAATCGCCATCTTTACTACCTCCAAATTTAATTATGTGGTTTAATTGAATTCAGTTGATCGTTCAGCCGGTTACAACTCACCTCCGGATTGAAATATCATGATCTCTCGTCCCTGATTCTTTAGTTCTAAATTCAGTCCAAAAAGTCCTCTTTGCTGGCGTGAGAGGGTCAACCTGCCCCTTTGTTTTGGGGAAGGCTTAGTCACCTCATCCACTAATTAATGAACTTACTTCGCCAAACCACTCCTTCATGCGGCTGGACACCTCACCAATGAGGCTTCCCTCACCGGACATAGTAGAGTAGCTCCCGGCCTGCTCAGCCTGTTGAAATCCGTATTTAACCAGGCCAACGCCGGTAGCATATTTAGGATTGTTCACCGCTTCAATAAGACCGGAAACGCCCCAGGGTTCACCGAGACGAACCGGCATGTCAACAATCTGTTCGGCCAGCTCGGGAACGCCTTTCATGCCGGCAGCGCCTCCGGTAACAACCATCCCGGCAATAACTTCTTCACGGTAACCGGACTGCTTGATTTCATAATCAATGAACTTAAATATCTCTTCCATCCTTGGCTGAATAATTTCGCACAGACTGCGGCGGCTGACATTACGTGGTTCACGACCGCCAACGGATGGAACCTCAATCATTTCATCATCGGGAACCATGTCAACCATGGCACAACCGTGATTTATCTTCACCATCTCAGCATCCTGGGAAGCTGTACAAAGACCCTTCATCACGTCCTGCGTAACGTGTTCACCACCGAGAGCAATAACTTTTGAATCGTAGACCGAACCTTCGTTAAAGAGTGAAATATCACTGGTCCCGCCACCAATATCAACGAGACAGACGCCAAGTTCTTTTTCGTCGGGGTCTAATACGGCGAGACTTGAAGCCAGAGGCTCCAGTATAATATCCTCGACATCATAACCGGCCTGGTGAACACTTTTTACAATATTCTGGGTAGCCGTAATATCTGCAGTCACAAGGTGTACGTCGGCTTCCAGACGAACTCCGTTCATTCCAACCGGGTCCTCAATTGAGTCCTGTCCGTCAACATAAAACTCCTGAGGGATGACGTGAATTATCTCCCGCTCTTTCTCGCCGGAGATATGTATAGAAGTAGCGGCGTCAACAACCCGTTCGACGTCTTTTTCAGTAATTTGACGGGTATCGTTAGAGATAGCAATAACCCCGGGGCTGTTTATGCTTTTGATATGCTTGCCAGCCATCCCCACGTAAACGCTATGCACATCCACCCCGGCCATTAGCTGTGCCTCCTCCACAGCCTTAGTTATAGACTCAACGGTGTCGGCTACATTTACTACCATTCCACGGTGAAGTCCACGTGACGGACGGTCACCGACACCGATAATCTCAACCTCGCCGTCCCGATTCTTCTCCCCGATAATGGCACATACCTTGGTAGTGCCTATATCGAGACCAACAACGTAATCGTCCTGCGGCATAGTAACTCACCTTCCTTAAAAAATTCTAAAATTACTCAGTTATCTGTTATCGAGCCCGGATATCCTCCAGGTTGCTAAGATCAATATAATCTTCAATCTGGTAAAAACCCTCGCGACTCATAATGTCATATAGTTCAAGAACTTTTTCGTCAAAATTTTCTCTACCAAAATGAACTTCAATTTGATTGGGACGGGACAGCTCTACGACAAGCGAGCCGCCGGGATTAAAAATGTATTTTTGTTCGACCGGGTCATCAAACATAGTTTCAAAAGCCTCTCTAACCCGGGAAAAGCTTTCCCACCTCTTCCTGTATTTGTCCGTCTCCTCGGCGAGAGTTTCCAGGCCGTAGACAGGGATTAAATTTTCAAGCATCCATTCCCGCTCGTCGGGCCGGGGGTTAAACAAAACCCCCCGCCGATCTGCAGGTAGATAGCCTAATCTCTCGTTAACCCGTCGAGCCACCCGGGCATAAGGCTCCCGTTCATCAACCTCAATCCGCAACGTACGCGGCAGAATTCTCCCAACCTTCACGTCACGAAAACGATCGAAGGAGTCCCGCAATCGCTCTTCGACAGCTTCCGGTGAAATCACAAACAGACTGACTGTTTCTCCCTCTGTTGTCCGCAGAGCCCAATTTCCGGCGGGGTGGGCATTATTATTCTCTGCTGCATCACTATCGCTCAGCAGCCGACGGATTTCAGTGGTGCTTATCGTTTCGTTGTTGTGAACCTCAAGCTGAACCGACAGTTGTTTCGAGGTGCGAGCAAAACTGACAAAGTCATAGACCAGCAAAGACAGTACAAGCACCAGCAGGAGCAAGCCAAGAACATAGAGAAATATTTTGCCCGATAGCAAGTATTTACGCGGTTCAAAACCGTCAAAAAAACTTTGTTGACGTCGGTGACTTTTTTTAGGATCTACGTTGGGACTCATTTATATCCCTCCAGGGCCCGGCAAACAAGCCCCCAGATAAGTTCCGGAAAATCAGTGCCTGCCGCCTCGGCCGCCATGGGAAGCAGCGAAGTCGCGGTCATTCCGGGGATAGTATTTATTTCGAGCAATTTCGGGTCCTCTTCCTTGTCCAGCAGATAGTCAACCCGGCAAAGACTCTTCGTTTGAAAAGCAGTTACCGCCCGTCGAGTAAACTTACGCAACTTTTCAACAACTTCTCGATCCAGGGGCGCCGGAACGTCGTATTCAGTGAGTCCTTTGGTATATTTTGTCTCAAAATCAAAAAACTCATGGGAAGGACGTATTCCAACCGGTGGCAGCAGCTCAAACTGATCAAGCGTGACAGCGCCGACTGTAACTTCATAGCCCTCTATATACTCCTCGACCAGAACCTCGCTGTCGTATCTTCTGGCCGCTTCTACGGCTTCTGACAACTCATCCGCTTCAACAATAGAAAGACCGATGCTACTGCCCTCACAGCGCGGCTTAACAACCAAGCGCTCAAACTTTTGCTTGCATACCGGGGCCTCGTCCGCTTCCAGAATGAACCAGTCAGGGGTTGGCAGCTGCAGTTGCTCAACGATGAACTTGGTGTATATCTTATCCATGCAGATTGAACTGGCGGCGACACCAGGGCCAGTATAAGGGATCCCGTGCCACTCCAGCATTCCCTGGATAACCCCGTCTTCTCCGCCGCGACCGTGCAGGGCTACAAAAGCCACATCAACTTCAGCCTGCCGCAACCGGGAGCCAAGATCAACCTCCGTATCAAACAGACTGACCTCAGCCGGCGACTCTTCAAGAGCCTCGGCCACAGCGTTCCCGGTCTTCAGCGAGACCTCTCGTTCTGCGGAATCACCACCACAAATAACAGCAACATGTTCCGGTTCTTTTACCATAATCACCACTAACCGTTACTCAATAATTTTCAATTCAAGTTCAAGATCGATGTCATAGTTATTGGAAATGCGGTGGCGCACACGCTTTATCAGCCGCAGGACGTCGGCGAAGCTGGCGCCACCGCAATTAATTATAAAGTTAGCATGCTTTTCCGATATCATAGCGTTATTCTCTCGCAACCCCTTCAGGCCGGCAGCATCAATAAGTGCGCCGGCACTCTCGCCAGGTGGATTTTTAAAAACTGAGCCGGCACTTTTGTCACCTAACGGCTGCGCCTGACGACGGCGTCGATGATTCTTTCTCAAAATTTCCCGTACCACCTCGGTCTCTTTGGGGGCGAGGGAAAACTGGGCCTCGACAATTACACCGTCCTCCGGGAAGGGACTCTCCCGGTATGATAATTCCAGGTCCTCCCGTGATATTTTGTTACAACTCCCCCCTCGATCAACAACGCGCACCCACTGAAGTTTGTCGGCCATTGAAGTCCCAAAAGCACCGGCATTCATCGCCACTGCGCCGCCGACAGTTGCCGGCAAACCGGCCGCCCACTCAAAACCGGAGAGGCCCCGGCGAGCACATTCCGTAACAATTTTTGCCAGTCCAGCGCCGGCCCTGGCTCGCAAATGATTGCCGGCAAAATTAAATTGACTGAACTGCTCACCAAATTTAACAAACCAGCCGGAAACCCTGTCGTCGCTCACAAGAAGATTACTCCCGCCTCCCAGGATATGAAGGCGACTGTTTAATTTGCCGGCTCGGGCCAATAACTCCTGGACCTCCGATATATTTTCCGGTTCATAAAAGCGTTCCGCGGTTCCCCCAATATCGATGGTGGTCAGTGGCGCCAGTGCTTTATTTTCAAACTGCCGCATCTTTTAACTCCCTCAACTTACGGGCGATCCGGTCTTGAATTGGTTCCGCATATTGAACGACATCGCCAGCACCAAGCGTGAATAGCACCTGAGGCTTATGGGGATTGAACACTTCTTCAACCCACTCGAGAACCTGGTCCCGACTGGCGGCAAAGGCAGTTGTTTCAGGAGAACAATGTTTAAGAATTTTATTCCTCAGGAAATCAAGATCAACGCCCGGCAGTGGCTCCTCACCGGCAGCGTAGACGTCTGTAACACAGAGCCGGTCGGCCACTTCCAGCGCCGGGCCAAATTTATCGGCCAGCATCTTTGTGCGCGAATAGCGGTGCGGTTGAAAAACGACCAGCAGTTCGGCTTCAAAGCTGTTCGCGGCAGCGCCGAGCGTATTTCTTATCTCAGTCGGGTGATGAGCATAATCGTCGTAGATGGTGAATTTTTCCACCCGACCCTTATAGTCAAAACGTCTCGCCACCCCCTCGAAAGTTTCGAAGGCTTCCTCTATTTTTTGAAAACTAATCCCCATTTCAAGTGCCAGGGCAGTCGAGGCCAGGGCGTTTTGAACGTTGAAGTCCCCGGGGAGAGGTAACAATAACTCGCCGATTTCCTCTCCCTCTAACTGGACGGTAAAAGTCTGTTTGCCATTTTTTTGTCGGCAATTTACAGCCCGCAGCTGATTATGCTCTCCAAGCCCATACGTCTGATGAGGTTTAGTAACTTTCGGTAGTAACTTCCTCAACCGGGGGTCGTCGCCGCAAATTGCGGTAAATCCGTAAAACGGAACGGAATTTATAAAATCCAAAAAAGCCTGTTCAAGTTTTTTCATCGTGCCAAAATAGTCCAGGTGATCGTCCTCTATGTTGGTCACAGCACTAAGTACAGGCATCAATTTTAAGAAGGAGCCATCCGACTCGTCGGCCTCAACCACAATGTGGTTACCACTGCCAAGCCGGGCGCCAATACCGAGGTTGTGCATCCGTCCCCCTACAACAACCGTAGGATCATATTCCGCCGTCCGTAGAAGATGAGACATCATCGCTGTGGTAGTGGTTTTACCATGAGTGCCGGCGATAGCCACCCCCTTTTTCAACCGCATTAACTCAGCCAGCATCTCTGCCCGGGGGATGACCGGGATTGATCGCTCGCGAGCCGCCTGAATTTCACAATTTTCATCTTCGACTGCCGAAGTCCTAACAACCACGTCGGCACCGTCAACATTTTCTTCAGCATGGCCGATGGTGATTTGTGCTCCACGGCGCCGTAAGTTTCTAACCCGGGCGTTCTCCTGGATATCCGAGCCGCTGACATTGTAGCCGAGTGTCAGCAGAACCTCGGCGATACCACTCATACCAACGCCCCCAATGCCAACGAAATGAATCGACTGGGTGCTTCGAAACTCCATCCTCAGCGCCTCCCGGAAATGTTTAAAACTGTACCAACAGCGATCATATTAACCACAAGCGAAGTACCCCCGTAACTGATAAAAGGCATGGGAACGCCGGTCGTTGGTAATATTCCAATAACGACAGCCAGATTCATTACCCCCTGTAGAGCTATTAAAGCTGTCATGCTGACACCCAGCATACGGGTATATGGAGAACTAGTTTGGAGACTGACGGTTATACCACGGTATACCAGATAGAACAACAAACTGAGCAAAATTACAATTCCAATCAGACCGAGCTCTTCGCCCAACACTGCAACAATTGAATCGGTAAATGGTTCGGGGAGATAGCGGTGCACTCCGGTTCCTAACCCGCGTCCGAGAACACCACCGGAAGCCAGGGAGCGCATGAGATGAATTGACTGATAACCGCTTTCCAGGGGGTCAGCCCAGGGATTTATAAAGGCAACTATCCGCGCCCGACGATATCCGCTTATAAAAATTGCAATACCAAGCACCGGAGTTAATAAAACCAGCAGTGAAAAAAGATGCCGATAGGCATAACCGGCGATGAAAAGCAAAATTATACTGGCACTAAAAATTTGAATGGCCGAACTTAAATCGGGCTGCATTAAGACAAGCAGAGCCGGTATACCGCCCAGAATACAGACAGATAAAAGATCGCGAAAGGCCGTTTTCTCACTCTGTTCAACTCGTGTCAAATAGAGGGTCCCGGCCAAAATAACGCTCAATTTAGCCAGTTCAGCCGGTTGAAACCCAAACAACCCCAGATCCAACCAGCGCCTTGAACCACGGGTCATGACACCAACAAATGGTATTAATACCAGTAACAGCAGAATGATAACCGAAAAATAGAACAGAGGGGTGAGCTTTTTTATAACTTCAAGCGGCGTAAAGGTAATCCCCAGACAAACGGAAAGAGCAATGATAATCCAGATTAGCTGGCGGTGGAAAAAGTATGGAGTTTGACCCACCAGCTCATAAGCTTCAATGGCACTGGAACTATAGATCATGACTAACCCAAGCCCCGTTAGAATCAGAGTAACCAGTAACATGGACCAATCAACCTCAGAAATTTTACGCACTCCCGGTTACCTCCCTTGTCCAGCGGCGAAAACATCGACCACGTTCGCGGTAATTATCAAACGCATCAAAGCTGGTCGCGCCAGGCGAAAGAAGAACTGTTGTCTCATCGCCGGCCTGTTCTACAAGGTTTTTAACTGCTCGCTCCCAGTCAGTGAATTCGATAGCGTTCAAGCCCTTCTCGCTACAACCCTGCTTTAGCCGCTCCTGCAGTGATTTTTCAGCACATAAGTATAAATTTTGCAAATCAGCGCCTCGATCCTTCAGTAGTTGTAAAAGTTCCCCAAACTCCGCCCCTTTATCGCCACCGCCGAGGATAAGACTAAATTTGCCCGGAGTGGCTTCAACAAGCGCTCTTGTTGAAGTCGGAGTCGTTCCCTTAGAGTCATTAATAACCCGTTTTTCGCCGGCCTCGATCAGCTCAGCACGGTGCGGAGGCACGGAAAGCTGTGTGAGAGCAGAACGAAGAATTTGTTCGCGGGGCGGCGGTTGAACAATTCCCAGCGCAGCAAGTAAATTTTGTGGAAAAATATTTACTAAATGAGGGAACTCAGCAGCCGGGACCTGCAGGTCACCGTAACTCAAGCCAGAATCTGTCCAGTTAACTTTGTAACCGGCTCCTCCGACGTGATTACGATCAAAATAAACTTTATCACTAACGTCGGTTCGAACAGCACCGTCTAAATCCGCAAGTTCGTGAGGAATACAGACACGACCGGAAGAGTTTGTCCGCTGCAGAAGCTCCCACTTGAGGTCATGGTATTCAGCCAGTGAATCGTGACGGTCCTGGTGGTCGTCCCCAAGGTTGGTGAGCAGGGCATAGTCGGGACTAAAGTCAACCATTGATTCGACTTGAAAACTACTTATTTCGACGACATAATTGGTCTGATCGCTGTCCTGCTCAAAAACAGCGTCAAGAAAAGGACGCCCCCGGTTACCACAAACGACTGTCTCTTTTCCCCGGGCCGCGAGCAGGGAACCGATTATTTCAACACAGGTGCTTTTGCCGTTAGTCCCGGTGACCGCCCAGATTTTACCCGAGCAAAGGCTGTAAGCAAGTTCAACTTCTCCCTGGACAAGCACATTGCTCTGACGGGCCGCAGAGACGAGCCGATTGTCAACCGGCACCCCGGGACTGAGCACCAGCCGATCTAAATCAGCAGGGAGTTCTTCCGGCGAAAAGTACCACTCGGTTTTAGAAGAAGTGGCAGCCCTTGCCTCATCGAAATCAGCGGGTTCACCATCCTCCAGAACAATCAGATGATTAACCAGTGAGATCAGTCTCTCGACGACAGAACGGCCCGTGCGTCCATAGCCATATACAGCCACTGTTTCGTTTTTTAACTCTTCGAAAAGATCGTGCCTGTTAGTCATTTCTTTCACCGTCATCGTAGTTTTAAAGTACTGAGCGCAAATAACGCCAGAATTATTGCAACAATCCAGAAACGTATAGTTATTTTACTTTCTTCCATCCCGCTGAGTTCAAAATGATGATGCAGCGGTGCCATCCTTAAAAAACGCTCCCCGGTGGCTTTATACCAGCCGATCTGAAGCATTACGGAGAGAGCTTCAATAACAAAAATTCCGCCGACAACCAGCAGCAGAAGCTCCTGCTTAATCAACACAGCAATCAAGCCAATAGAGCCGCCCAGCGGTAGAGCACCAGCATCACCCATAAATATTTCTGCCGGATGTGCATTAAACCAGAGGAAACCGAGACAGGCCCCAATCAGGGCAGCAATAAAAACTGTTAACTCACCACTCCCCATGACGTTGGGAACATGTAGATATTCAGAAAATACGTAGTGACCGCTGATATATGTTATTCCCGCATAAGCAACGGCGACAAAAATCACCGTGCCAACAGCGAGACCATCGAGGCCATCGGTTAAATTAACAGCGTTTGAGCTGCCCAGTATTACAACCATTACAAATGGGATATAGAACGAACCCAACGGAATCCAGGCGACGGTAAAAAACGGAAAAAAAAGCGAATTGCCAAGCTCCGCTCTGAACTCCTCGCCCAGCCAGAGCAGTCGCAGAGGCAGCTCCATGTTTGAAACCCAGACGGCGATGACAGCAGCAATTATTAACTGACCGATAATTTTTGTGCGAATCGATACCCCGTCGCTGGCCGGATAATAAATCTTGAGCCAATCGTCGATTGCTCCCAGCAGACCAAGACTGAGCAGTACTAAAAGGGCCATCTGCACGAAGCTGTTGCTCAGGTTGGCCCAGAGCATTGTTGAGATAGCAATGGCAGCGACAATAAATATGCCGCCCATAGTCGGCGTCCCGGTTTTCCCCTCCTGGAACTCAAGATAGGGGCGACCTCGATTCAGGGCCAGCTCCCACTGCTTCAGACGGGGAATAAACCACCAGGCAAGCGTCCAGCAGAGAATCAAGCTGGTCACAGCCGCGTAAGCGGTTCGGACGGTGATAAACCGAAACAGGCGAATAAATGAATACCAGGTGTCCGGCTGGTAAAAGGTCTCGTAAAGAGCGTGCATCATTGTTTGTCCCGCCACCTTTCAATGAGCTTCCTCAATCCGACTGCATTTGAGGCCTTAACCAGGACAGAGCGATAAGAGGTCGGGATTAGCCCGTTGAGCTCCTCGACTGATTCGTGCAAGCTAAGGTTAGGGTCCCCTCCCATTCCTTTAGCCAGCTGTTTGCCATATTCACCGACGAACTTAACTTCGAGCTCCTCCACTTCGCTCAATTTCTCCCCAATCTCGCAATGAGCCTCGGCCGCTGAAGTGCCCAGCTCCTTCATAGTGCCCAGTATTGCAAGCCGGGGCGGTGAAAGCTCTTCCAACCGTTCTATAGCCGAAAGCATTGAATCGGGGTTGGCGTTGTAACTACCGTCAATGACGGTGGTCTCCCCTATTTTGAACTCTTTGCCACGTCCGGCCAGCGGTTCGAAGCGAGCTAATCCCTCCCTTATCGCCGTTTCTTCAAGTCCCAGCTCAAACGCCGCTAATATCACCAGAATTGCATCCTTTAAAATTTCATCCCGGGTGAAATCAACCTCAAATTTACTATCCCCTACTCTAATTTTTCCGGTCCCCGGTCCTATACTCCAATCTACTTCGACATCACCGCCGGCCCCACGGGACGGAACTCGCACCGGGGCGTTAGCGGCGCTGAGTAATATATCTTTGTGGCGCACCCAGCCGGGAACTATCCCCAGGCCGGTTGAGGGGAGGCCGGCCAACAACTCAGCTTTTTCACGAGCCACGCTCTCCACCGTCTCCACCCCCGCCAGATGGGCGCGGCCAATGTGCGTAATCAGTCCCATATCAGGGGCCAGTATTTCTGTCAGCCTTTTTATCTCACCGGGCTGATTCATAGCCACCTCGGAGACCAGAACCTCGGCGCCACCATAGTTTAAGAGAGTCAACGGCAGACCAAGTTGATTGTTGTAGTTGCCGGGAGACTTGCGAGTCTCAAATTTCTCCGCCAGAACTGTCGCCAGCATTTCTTTGACGGTTGTCTTGCCGCAACTTCCGGTAATTCCAATCACATAGTCATCAAGCGTGCGCCGGTAAAATTTAGCCAGGCGACCGAGCGCTTGTTCGGAATCATCAACAAGCAGCTGCGGTATATCAACCGGCTGCTGACTCTCTACGATCGCCGCCACAGCACCAGCTTCTCGGGCCGCTTGGACAAATTCATGACCGTGTGTATTTTCGCCCTGCAAAGCCACAAATAGGTCGCCGGGTTCACAATTACGACTATCTATCCTCACCTTATTAACCAGCCGGGGCGGCTCTTTAGTCCAGCGTTCTACGGTGAAATTTTCACTCAATTGAGCTACTGGCACGACGGACGGTTCTTTTTTCAACTTGTTTTCAGGACCTCCCGCGCCACCCGGGCATCGTCAAAAGGTATTACACGATCTCCTATGACCTGCTCGGTTTCGTGCCCTTTACCCAGGATGAGAACCAGGTCCTCGGGGGCCGCCCGTTCGACGGCCTCCCGAATTGCCTGGCCCCGGTCCAACTGAACGTGAAACCGCCCCGCTTCCATTCCAACCAAGATGTCATCAATTATTTCCGCGGGCTCCTCAGAACGAGGGTTATCCGAGGTAACCACGGCATAATCAGCGAGCCGGTTAACAGCTTCTCCCATTGCCGGACGCTTACCCCGATCACGATCGCCACCGGCGCCAAATACACAAATCAAACGTCCCTCGGTGAGCGGTTTCATACTTTTAATAACATTTTCAACCGCAGCAGGAGTATGAGCGTAGTCCACCACAACAGTAGGGCTGGAGGCAACTTTTTCACAGCGGCCGGGAACATTGTCACAGGTGGCCAATCCTTCTTTGATAGCGCTGGTTTGTATTCCTAACTCAGCAGTTAAGGCCACTGCCAGGGCCATATTTTTGTAATTGTGACGTCCAGTCAGTGGTGACTCAAAAGTGATAACCTCGTCCGCCTGCGGCAATTGCATTTTTAGCCGGGTGTGGGAAAGTGTCGACTCCGGCGCGACAACACTGTAATCGGCCTCCTCCGGTCCAACGGAGACAGCGTCCAGTTCTGAGGACAGTCGCCGGGCGTATTTGTCGCCGACGTAAACAACAGCAGTGGAGCTCTGCTGAAACAATTTTTTCTTACTCTGATAATATTCTTCCATTTCACCGTGGTAATCGAGGTGATCCTGACTGAGGTTGGTGAAACCGGCTGCAGCAAATGAAAGCCCCTTCACACGACCTTGATCCAGACCGTGCGAAGAGACCTCCATCACCGCCGCAGTAGCCCCGCTGTCCGCCCACTCTCGCAGACATCGATATGTTTCGACCAGCGAGGGGGTCGTACAGTCCACCGCAAACTCACTCCCGTTGAATCGACGTTCAATCGTCCCAATCAGGCCGACAGATTCCCCTTCTGCCTCCATAATTGATTCAACAAGATGAGTTGTAGTGGTTTTTCCGTTGGTACCTGTGATTCCAATCAGGGTGAGTTCTCGATCCGGTCGACCGTAAAAACGGCAGAGCAGATTCGTTAATATTTTTTTGGGGCTATCGACTAAAATAACTGGTATGGATAAATCTTCAGGTAGGTAATCCTGCTTGTTTTTATCAACGACAAGCGCTGCCGCGCCTTGAGCTACCGCTTCGTCCAGGTAACGGTGACCGTCAGTTGCATGCCCCCGGCAGGCTACAAAAATTTCCCCGGGTTCCAGCTGACGGGTGTCGTTATTTACGCCGCTAACTTGACAGTCAGCAGCAGCATTTTTTATTTTCGTCTCCAGCCCATTCACAAGTTCCTGCAACAGCACTGTTCACTGTCTCCCTTAACTAAAAGATCTAATCTATTCCTTCTTCACCTCCCCCTGCCAGCGGCAGCTGCGCCCAGCGATGCCGATCAAGTTCAAGCAGTGGCACCGTGTCTGCCATCTCCATGCCCAGCTCCGAGATAGCAATCCACTGGATTCTATCCAGCCGCTGAAGCTGTGAGACCTCAATACGCTTCGAGTGAACCTGCATGCGCAGCTCCAGGTTGCGCTCTCGCAGCAGTTCAACCCGATACTCCAGGCGAGCTTCCTCAACCTGGCGAGCGATAATTTGAGTACACAGCGTTGTAGCCAGTAAAAAAACTAAAAGTGAAAGAAGGAAAGTGCGAGGCGAGATTGAGTCGCGACGTGTCCGGACTATTCCCTGCAGCCATTTCAACAGTCCATTAAACGACGATATCGCTCGCTCAGAGCGGTCGCGGTAGTATTTATTATTCTGACGAACCATCCTGGCTACATCCCCTGGTCTGAAAATTGGTCCATAAACAAGTATGTGTAGTGCTGTGTTTACAGTCGTCAATAATAGTCTATTTCTAAAGCAACAATCAGTTTGTCTCCCTCTGATGAGGGAAAAATAAAAACAATACCTGATTATCTTTCTATTGTATTTACGATTACGTTAGCGGTTGAGTAGTATATATAAATTGTATTGGATCACATCATCTGAACTGCTCTCAATTTAGCCGATCTCGCTCTCGGATTAACACTTACCTCCTCCTCTCCGGGTCTCACAGGTGATTGAGTTACCACGTCGGCAATTTTTTCAGCGTCACAAGCACAGGCCGGCAAATCTGGCGGACAGACACAATCCTCTTCCAGACTTCGAAAATAATGTTTTACAATTCTATCCTCCAGGGAGTGAAAACTTATTACAGCTAATCGACCTCCCTGCGAAAGCAGCTGAACCGCTGTTTTCAATGCTTGCCGCAGCTGTTTTAACTCCCGGTTAACTTCAATTCTAAGGGCCTGAAGAGCCCGGGCCATCTCACGGTTTACCATGTGCGGTGGAACTACTGCTTCCACCGCCATTATCAGGTCACCTACCGTCTCAAGCGGCCGGCGCTCACAGATACTTCTGACTACCGGCTTTAGAAATCGCAGCTCTCCCAATTGCCCAAAGATACTTAAAAGGTGTTCGGGCGTGGCAGAGTTAACCAGCGAGCTGGCCGGTCTTCCCTTTTTGTCACAAAATCTCAGGTCGAGAGGATCATCGGGCCGGCGATAAGAAAACCCTCTTTCCGCCTGGTCAAGGTGATACGAACATATCCCCAGGTCGAAATATATCGCCTCCACTGAATTTCTCGCACCGACATTATCCATCTCGCAATAGCTGCTATTATACAGCTCAACCCGTTCGTCTCTGCGGAAGCTATCCGGTATCCGGGCAAAAACTTCCGGGTCACGCTCAAATCCTATCAGTTTAGCTCCGGTTCCTAATCGTTTCACAACTTCCGCAGCGTGACCACCAAAACCAAACGTGGCATCAATCACCGTATCTGATTGTGAAAGATCAAGTATTTCAACTAACTCTCGCTTCAATACCGGTTGATGTTCCGGTTGCCTATCAGACACAAAACTCACTCTTTACTCTGAACTCCCCCTGAAATCAGGGGAAAGTCCTGTTATATATTTATTCAATTCCAGCTACAAACCGGGAGGTTCAGGCGGAACCTGTGAATACCTCTTCGGCCGCCTGCTCGGGGTCGACTTCCGCCTGATACTCCTCCCACCTTGATGGCGGCCAGAGTTCTACGGTGTTAAAATTCCCAACCACAGTGACTTCGTCCTCTATGCCGGCCCATTCCAGCAGCCGGTCCGGCACAACTATCCGCCCCTGGCTGTCCGGACTGACACGCTGCGCCCGGGCCGAGAAAAATCTCCGGAGCTGCCGGGCTCGCTGACTTGGACCTTCTGAACCTGCGTTCTCCAAAAGCTCCATCCAGACCTCGTTCGGATAGATCGAGAGGCAGTTATCAAACCCGACTGAGAGGATTAACTCTTCCTCCTCAGCCAGTGCCTTTCGAATCGAAGCCGGCAGCGTTATTCTATTTTTTTTATCGACGCTGTGTCGATATTCACCATACAACCCATATTGTTGCTTCATTATTAGCTCCTGTCAAGGGTTTAATCCACTTTGCCCCACAATCAACCACTTCCTGCCATAGTTATACCACTTATACCCCACGGCTGTCAAGTTTTATTCTGATTTTTGAGTTATTTTTGATTGGATATAAGAAAATCAAGGGAGGAAGAGGAAAGATGACGCAAAAATCGATTGTAAAAAAATACGGTACTTGTTTAGCGCCCCGGACGTCATTACGGGTCTGAACTATCGGTTATCGGTAAGACCGGGGAAACCGGTAATCGGTGTTCGGTTTTGACGTCACTGAATACTGATTACCGATTACTGCTATACTCCATGGATTCCGGCTCGGGGGCCAGAATGACGTCAAATTCAACATGGATTCCGGGGCTCCGCTTCGCTCCACCCGGAATGACGGGTCTGAACCACAAGGTGTTCAAGCAAAGCGAAAAAATAAGGCCGGCGCCGGTGGTAAGCCGGATTCTGTTCGAAGGCGACCATTTATCTGGGCTGTTCCTTGCAGAACAGCTCAAGCGGCCCACCAAAGTTTGGCCTTGCTCCCGGGTGGGGTTTACCGGCACGCCAGCCTTACGACTGGCGACCGGGCGGTAGCAACAGACAACCTGTGCCGGTGCTCCGACACAGTCGCTGCCACATCCACCCGCTTTTCACCTTTCCCCAGCCGGTTCATCATAAAAAACCGGCTGGGTAGTATAGTCTCTGCGGCACTGGCCGGCCCCACCTATTGTTTTGCAAACAGGCGGGACTCCCGGATTTCCCGGGACACCCTATAAGGAGTCCGGACTTTCCTCCCGACCGGTTTAATAAACTAAACGGGCCAGGCGGCCGCTCACACCAACGCCGGCACTAAGTATTTTATCACTCTATTCTCACTCGGTAATTATTCCGCCGCCTAATACCCGATCGCCTGAGTAAAAAACAGCCGCCTGGCCGGGCGTAACTGCTCGCTGCGGCTGTTCAAATTCAACCTCCACCCGCTCCCCTTCTTCAAACGCCGTCAGCTCTGCCCGGGCCGGGCTATGCTGGTAACGGATCTGCACTTCCAGGCTTTCGGGGGCGACTTCGGAAGGTGGCAAGATCCAGTTTAATTTTTCTACTTTCATACGGGCGTCAAAAAGTTCTTCTCGCCGACCAACAATAAGTTTATTTTCAGCGGCGTCGATGTCAATCACATATATTGGGTGTCCAACTGCCAACCCCAGGCCCCGACGTTGTCCGAACGTGTAGTTTTCAATTCCTTCATGCTCACCAATTTTTTCTCCGTCAGTGTCAACAATCGGCCCGGAGCGACCTGTTCCTTCCAGCAGTTCGGTATAATCACCGGCGTAAAAATCCTGGCTCTCTGCCTTTTCCTCTACCGTGAGGCCAAGTTCAGTGGCTCGGGCTCGCACCTCATTTTTATTCAGCTCGCCCAGCGGGAAAAGCGTCCGTGCCAGTTGTTCCTGGGACAACGAGTAGAGAAAGTAACTCTGGTCTTTATCGCTGTCGACTCCCCGGAGAAGCAGATGTCTACCGTTCTCCTCCAGCCGGCGCACATAATGTCCGGTGGCGTAATAGTCCCACTTTAACCCGGCCGCCGCAAGCGCTTCCAGCAGCGCCCCAAACTTAAGCCGCCGGTTACAGCGCAGACAGGGGTTTGGGGTGCGCCCCTGGTTGTATTCGTTGCGAAAATAATCTAATACAATTTCTTCATATTCGGCGCGCAAATCAACGACGTGAAACGGTATGCCCAGTTGTTCAGCCACTATCCGGGCGTCCTCAATATCGGCCGCTTCCCCGGGGCCAAAACAAGCGTGAGTGTCAGCGGAATCCGAGCTTGGAGTATATTCCTCGTTCCAAATCTGCATAGTTACTCCGATAACGTCGTAACCCTGCTCGACAAGCAGCGCGGCAGCGACGGAAGAATCCACACCGCCGCTCATCCCTACGGCAATTTTTTTCTCAGCCAATCTCCATCATCCTCTCGAGAGCGGCGGCAGCTCGGCAGCGAATATCTTCCGACAAATTAACCTCATATTTTTCTTCTTCCAATGAGGCCAGCACATCCTCCAGGCGACTCTGCTTCATCCCTGAACAGACACGGGGGGTTCCGGCAGTGTAAAAACTACTCCCCGGAGCGATCCTCTCCAACCGATTAACCAGCCCTTGCTCGGTGCCAACAAGATATGTTCCGGCGTCACTCGCACGAACGTGTTCAACCATGCCACCGGTCGATTCAACCCGGTCAGCAAGATCAATCACTTCACCCCGGCACTCGGGATGTACCATAAGCTCCGCCGAAGGATAACTTTCCTGTGCTTCTTTGACTCCGGCTGTGTCAATCCGATTGTGAACGTAGCAATAACCCTCCCCGGTAACAATTTTTTTATTGACATATCTCTGGACGTAGCGCCCCAGGTTACGGTCGGGCACAAAAATAACCTCGTCCTCTTCCAGGCTGCGCACAACCTTAATAGCATTCGAAGAGGTGCAGCATATATCAGCTTCAGCTTTCACTTCCGCCGTCGTGTTAACGTAAGCGACCACGGCCGCTTCCGGGTGTTCTTCTCGCATCTCGCGCACCTCGGCGGCACTCACCATGTCAGCCATTGGACAATTAACTTCGGAAGCCGGCCGGGGTAAGAATACCCGCCGCTCCGGTGAAATAATTTTAGCTGTCTCGGCCATAAAGTTAACGCCGCAAAAAACAATAATTTCGGCCTCGGTTTCAGCCGCCTGACGAGAAAGTCCCAGCGAGTCACCAAGGAAATCAGCGACATCGTAAATCTCGGGACGCTGGTAGTTGTGCACTAACACAACAGCGTTCCTCTGCCGCTTCAGCTCCTCAATCTTTTTTTTGACATCACTCATCTTTGTCACCGCTTTTAGCATAATAATCTTTTACTGCCGCTTCGATCCCTTCCTCGGCCAGAAGTGAACAGTGCCTTTTTATACGGGGAAGACCGCCAAGCGCCTCCTCAACGTCCTCATTTGATATCTCCAGAGCCTCTTTTAGCGGCTTCCCCTTAGCCAGCTCGGTAACCATAGAGGAGGTGGCAATAGCAGCCGCACAGCCAAAAGTTTTAAACTTGATGTCTTCTATCACATCGTCGCTCACCTTTATTTGTATCGACATCTGGTCGCCACAGGTCGGATTTCCAACCTCACCGACTCCATCAGGGTTTTCCATCTCCCCCATATTTTGAGGGCTTGCAAAGTGCTCCAATACTTTTTCTGAGTAATCCATGCTTAACACCTTGTTATCAAAAAATTAAGTCAACTAAATTTTTGGATTTTTTCCGTTCTGAGGACCGATATATTTCTGACATCATTCTCGTGGCCCTCGTGGCCACTTCCGAGGTATAAAGACCTCAAAACAACCCCATCCTGGGGTTTGAGGTCTTTATAAATCCGTC
>CAZMIT010000011.1:0-25025 GCA_964566495.1 uncultured bacterium
TTAGGGCTAAAAAAAAGGACAAGACTTTAGATTTCAAATTACAGCTTCAGGTAAGACTGGCGAATACGGGGGCCAAAAAAGAGAAAACCCCCGGAAGCCAGGCGGCTCCCGGGGATATATAAATACTTAATTAAATTTACAGGTCCTCAGGTCTTACGGTCTTACGACCATTAGCCTGGGCCCGGTTGGCAGCCTCATCCAGCAGGTCGGCCAGCTTGTCGCCGGCGGCGGCCGGAAGATCGCTGTCGCAGAGCAATCCCTTGTCACTAATAAGCTCTTTCACACGACTTTTGTATACTAAATCGGCCATAACTCACTCCCTCCTTTCCGCGCTTAAGTTCTCCTTGCACTAAGAAGTCAATAAATTTAACTTGTTCGTTTACTTATTGACTCTTGATCTCCTGTTTCTGGTTCCTAAAAAATCCAGGTTGACTTTCTTAATTATCCTTCCCGAATATTTTAAAACCGCATTTACTGCCCGTCAAAGGGTTTGTTAAGCAAATGCTGCTAATAACCATATAATTATCTCTCGCTCTTGCCAAGGGTTTTATGGGGTATCGGACTGATTTAGTCGAAAATATCTACCTCTGAGTCCAATTATTAAAGCTCTTCCCCCGGCTTCAAGGGGAAAAAGTGGGATATTTTCCATGAACAGTGAGTGTTGTTTTGGTATATTTCTAAATTATCACGACAATCTGGTCGAAACTAAAAAATGGGCATCATAATTACGAGTTCACTTTAGAAACCCCACTGCGTTATTCCCGCGGAAGTGGGAATCCAGTGGCAAGGAGGCGCACAATGGTTGAGTTAAAGAGACAACTTTCCGTATATGTACGCAATCAACCGGGGGAACTTGCAGATATCTGTGCCCTGTTTGACCAGGAAGAGATAACAATCATTGGTTTTACAGTGGCGGATACAGTTGACCACGCGGTAGTTCGATTTCTTGTTGACCGTCCCAGCCGGGCACAGAAAGTTCTCGAAAATGAAGGAATGCTTGTGGTTGATAATCTTGTTTTGACCGTGCGCCTGGACAACAACTTGAACAATATTGGTGCTGTGGCCGAAACCCTTTCCGAGGCTGGAATTAATATCGGCTACGGCTACTACTCCATCTCCAGCGCCGGCAAAAGCACCGGCTCCCTCCTGGTTGCCAAAGTCTCTGAACCACGACGCGCTCAGGACGTTCTGCTTACCGGAAAAAAACGACTCGTCGCTACATAACATAACTCAAAAGCTTCCAGAACATTTCATTTTCCCTTGTCCTACCGTCCACCGGGCTAGAAACCATTGTTGAGTAGCAGTAATCGGTAATCAGTATTCAGTAATCAGTAAAGTCAAAACCATTTATCGCTCACTGATTACCAGCGTTGTCTACCGATTACCGAAGGCCGTACATCGAACACCGATTACTGAACTTCTTGCGGGTCAAGCCTTGGGACGTCATACGTTCCCGCAATGACAAGCTAATGACGACCGTAAGCCACTGGATTGTCCGGTCAAGCCGGAGAACACCAGCATAAAGCTCAAAGCCAAAAGCCGAAAGCTAATTCAAATTCATTAAGTGCTCATAATCTTGTTCATGTTCTTGAACTTGATTTTCACGGATTTTCGCCTGCTCGCCCCTTCGCCCGGTGCGATGCCCTGATTAGAGCTTGTTAATCCCCGATATAGTTTTTAACGGCGATAGTATCCAGGGGCGCAAATCCGGGTGCTGAACCTTCAGATAGGCGCTCAGGAAGCAAAGACCGGGGAAAAGGAGTAACGTTCCTATAACTCCGAAAGAAGCCCAGAGGAGCGCCAGCCCAAGGATTAACACTTCCAGCCCGAAGTCCCACTCCTTGCTTGTGCCCGAGCCAATCCAGTTGAGAAAATAAGGTTTTATCAGATAATCATCGGTTATAAAATAGAAAAAGAAAATGACCGCTGTAATAGCTCCGCCCAGAACTCCCTGCCAGATTGTTAGCAAGCCAATAGTTAAAATTGTAAGAATTATGGTACCAACTCCGGGAACAACAAGATTACCCAGAAAAAAGGAAAGAATCAGACCAAGAATTATCGTGTTCTCAAAACGAGTTATTCCAGCCTGGTTTAGACTAAAGAATATAGCAGCCATGATCAAACCAAGAATCAAGTAATAGATCGAGTTGTAGAAGAGACACTGTTGAAACAACCGGCTATATGAGTTGATAATTTCAGAGTGTTCGTTCTCTTCTTTTTCAACCCAGGCAATCAGCTCTTCCAGCGATTCGTAGATAAGTGCTCCTATACCCGTGAAAATTATGAAGGTCAGCGGAAGTATAAAAGTAGAGAAAAAACGGTTTAAACTACCAAAGATTTCCTGGGCGTTATCGGCCAGTACAGCGTAAGGGTTAGGATTGAAAGCGAGTTCATTGAGGAAGTTATAGGCTTCTGGCGCGGCGGTCTGGAAGAGGCTGCGTATCCAGCCCTGGACAGCCGGATTCCGGACCGTTTCAAAGAAGAGCGGGGCGAGCAACCAGCCGAAGACAAGTAAACAGAAAAGGGCAAATGATTGAATAACACAGGGAACTACGCCCCAGGAACGAAGAGGCAGTATTGTGTCAAAGGTCCGGATGAAGAAATTGCGAAGACTGTCAGGCAGCAGCCGGCGGACAAAGCGTTGAAAAGGCGCTGTCCATCTTTCCCAGAGGTTAACCAGGAAAATGCTATAAAAAAGCCCCAGCAAACTTACCGCCAGCAGTTCTCGGAACTGGCGGCTGAAAAATAGGGGGATAAAGAGGATGACCAGGGGAATTATAACAGCGATATCCAGGAACCTTTTCCCCTGTTTTGCTGATTGATCTTTCTCGGCCATTAGTTGTCCCACCTCTCCAGCAGATGTTCGCATTCTTCCAGAGCCTCAGTTAGAAAGCCGGCGAGAGGCTCTATATCTGTTGTTTCGTTAAGCCGACTGAGGTAGGTTTTCCATTGCTCCAGCATCTCTTTTCCGGTCAAGCGGCCACCCCAGCCTCGCAGCCACTGTCCGCTGGTCTGTTCGTGGATTTCGCTGGCCCGTTGTTTTATCAGCTCGTGCAGCCGGGGCAACTTTTCCAATTCCCAGCGGTAGTCGTAGTCGTCGGGCAGGGGAGCAAACTCATCCGGTTCAGTCAACTCTTTGAACTGCTGAAATTGCCGATCGCCGCGCAGCAAACCGCCGGCGGTGATTTCAGCCGCGACCGACTGCAGTTTGTTAATATCTTCCCGTAGTTCCAGCAAATTTTTGTAAGCGCTGGCTGGAAAATGAAACTTCAGGATTTCTGCCTCGTCAAGTTCAATTACGGTTCTGTTGAGTCTCTCAGCCACTTCAATAAGCCGTTGTTCGTCCAGCGCTGTCTCCTCCGGCGCGGCTACAAAGTGTTCAAATGAACGCAGGTAGACGTTGAGTATATTTTCAAGCTCGGTAGTTAGACGTTTGAGCGCTGCTTCAGCGAGTCTCCCGTCGGGAAGATGTTTTTTCCACTCCGCCAGCAGGTTGGCTGCCTCGTTCAGACGTTCTGGATTGAATGCTGCCCTGGTTGCCTGTAGACCGTTCAAAATCTCATTAAGCTGATTTCGTTCAGCAGCGAGGTCCCGGTTGAGCTTTCCCTCAAACTTCTGATAAATTTCACTGTCTTCGCGGCGAATTTCTTCAAGATAGATCGAGGCCACCAGCAATTCTTCCGGTCGTTCAGCCAGCTGTTCCGGCAGATCATCAAGAGCCAGCAGTTCTTCCAGTTTGGCAGTTAGAGGGGGAGTTACTTCGCTAAATTGAGGACTGTCCAGTATTGCCAGTATGTCTGCTTCCAATTGCTGAAGTCGTCGGCTCTCTAATGCCAGTCGCGTCTCATGCAGCCAGTTTTCACCAAAATTGTCAAGCTCAAGGTGAGTCGCAGTTTCGCTAACAGTTTCAATTAAGTTTAGATAAGGTTGGCGGGGCTCATTTTCTGCCGGTTGCCAGTCGACGTCGGTTATAATGTCCCGGTTGTTCTCCAGAAAACCGGCGACCATAATTTCCCAGCCCCGACCGGTGTCAGCAATTTTGTTTTCTCTAAGTTCAATCAGCTGGGTCTTTAGTCCCTCGTAGTCCTGCTGCTTGATAAATTTATCAAGCAGTTCTGCTTCCTGGCTAATTTTAGCCAGGCGCTGATTTTTGGACTCAAATTTTAGCTGCCCCCCGGGGAGGCTGGCAAGACCCTTGCGGAGTGCCTCTAACCGTTCTTGTGCCGCCTCAAATTCCTGCTCGTAGTGGGTTCGGAGACTTGCTTCATAATAGAGAGCGCCAAGCTGTTCGGTTAGACTTGCGCGCAGTTCCTCTATGTTGGTGACACCCAGTAGTTCTTCCGCTTTGTTATTTTCAACTATTGTTTGTTCTATTTGAGCCAGGGCCGGCAACTCAGTCTCCAGCTCTGCGGCCAGGGGGTCGGCCAATGCATGAACTTGCGGTTCAAACTCTTCCAGAAGAGTGGCATATAACTCCCGGCTGCCGCCGGCCAGCCGTTCCCGCGCAGCAAGATGAACTTCGGCTAAATCGTCGAATCTTTCCCAGGGGGCGGTGGTTAGTGAGCCGGCGATCTCATCGTTCAGGATCGAATAAGCAGTAATTAGTCTGGGAAGCAGTTGGGCAAACTCGGAGAAACTATCGGCATCACCGGATGTTGGTGCCGGCAGCGTTCGAAAGTAGCGCTCTACCCGGGCGCCTGCCAGTTTGACTGACTCCTCGAACAGCACGTCGCAATCGACTTTAAATAGCCGCTGGCAGTCCAGTCGGGGGCTGTAAATTAGTTCATAAGCGTTGACGGCTTGGTGGCTGATTTCGGCCGCTTCGAGGTAATGATTCAAACCCTGCGCCGGATGTCCGGGTAGATTTAATACTTGCCGTACTCGATCCCAGTCACGTCCCAGCTCTTCACGCACCTGGTGGTGACGGGTAAATAAACGTTCAATCAAAGCGGAGGAGAGCAGGTGAATATAACCTTCACGGACTTCTTTTTGTTCTTCTTCCGGTTGTACAGACAGGCTGGAGACTAATGACTGGTGCAAGTTGAATATGACGGAACGTAACCGCTCTCGTTCAGCTTCTGACAGCTCTTCACGGGCCTGCAATTGCGTGAAAAAACTTCGTAATTCATCAAGGCGAGTTGGACTGAGAGGCTGCTCGTCTATTTGGAGCACTATGTTTTCGGCCTCTGTAACTGGGTCGCCAAGGAAGTCCCGAAATTGTTCGGCTATTGGCTCACGGTAAAGATAGAGTAGGGAGGAAAGCAAGACCACCGGCAGGATGATTAATAAAAAATTTACAACCGCCGCCCACAATCGTCTGAGTAATTTCATTTTTTACCTCCTGATAATATTTTACCAAGTTTTTCTCCATTGCAATACCATTTGCCGATGAACCAGATTTTCCCAACGATTCACTATATCTGAACGTGAACAAGGGGTAGAAGGCGGGGGGAGAAACAAAACTTTCAACCGCATTGCTCTTTTGAAGGACGGAAATCCAAAGGCGGGAAAGGACAGTTGTAAGACAGTTTTCACCTCTTCCTGCAGGAGAGCGGGAACCGGTGGGAGGATTTTTTTGGGGAAAGGGTGGAAAGAAGATGGATAGTCCTGTACAATTTATTTAAATCCTTCATTTATTCCCGATAAGAGGTTGTAGAGAGGAATTCGATGACCGAATTAATTTTTGGTGACGATTTAAAATCCTCATCTGAGGTAGAGGCAGGCGCTCGGGAATCTCTGCGTGAATTTAGGGACGATCTATACTCTAAATACGGTATTTATTTTCCTGAGAAAAAATTTTACAAGCTAAAGGCCAAGGTGGGGAAGAGACTGCGTAGTCTGAATCTGGATACAATTGAAGAATACGACGAGTATCTCCAGCAAAATCCCTCTGAAGTTTCTGATCTGCTCGATGTGATCAGTACCAACACGACTCGCTTTTATCGTGAGGACAGGCACTGGAAATTTGTAGAAACTGAACTTATAAAGAAGTGGCAGGGCCAGCCGAAGGTAGTCTGCTGGTCGGCGGCCTGTTCGTCCGGGGAGGAGCCATATACACTGGCTACGCTCTTGAATGAAGCCCGACGCGAGGGAAAGTTTAAGTATAATATACTGGCCACTGATCTCTCGGAAAATGTGCTTCAGCGCGGGGTGAGGGGAATATATTCCACCGATGCCCTAAAACCGCTGCGGGTGGCTCATCCGGAGCTGGTTCAACAGTATTTTGAGTCGATGGAAGGGGGGATGAAACGGGCCGGGAAGGAGCTTCGTGACCGAGTTATTTTTCGCAAATTTAATCTTAATTCCAACAATTATCCGTATCGCAACACTTTCGACCTGGTTTTAATTCGTAACGTCTTGATTTATTTTGATGAAGAAATGGTGAAACACGTGATTGATAATCTCACTGCCTCGTTAAAGCGGGGGGGCTATTTATTCACCGGTCATTCGGAGACGTTAAATAAGATAGACCACAGGTTAAAAAAAGTAAAACCGTCTATTTTTCAAAAATAAGTGTTGAGGTCCCCCATAAATTTTTCCAATCCAAGCCTCTCCCTCCAGAGGAGACTTTTGTTGCCATTCCGCCCCGAACCGGAGAACACCAGCTTAAAGCTCAAAGCCAAAAGCTGAAAGCTAACTCAAATTCATGAAGTGCTCATAATCTTGTTCATGTTCTTGAACTTGAACTGGATTTTCACGAACTTTCGCCTGCTCGCCTCTTCGCAAGCTCGCCTCTTCGAGCCCCCCGGTCTTCGAGCCAAAATCCATCTTACGATTTTATCATTCAAAAAGATCAGGTTGTTCTGGCCTGGGTTCATCATCGCGCCAGTCGTGGAAGGTTATGAAGTAATCAATTGATTGGCGTGCCCCGTGGCCGGCAAGCTGAGAGCGACTGTCGAACTCCTCTAACTCTTCGTTAACCGTGGCGTAAGGCTTAGCACTCGTCCTGAGGCTGGTAATTTTATCATCACCGGAGGGGCGGACAAAATAGCGCCCTTTGCCTCCCCGGTTTTGAACTGGGATATCGCTCACATCAATGGCGGCACAGGTGTCGTCACCGCGCATCAGCAAAAAGTCGGATTCTTTCGCCAGCAGGCCTCCGGCCAACGGTTCTCCTTTTTTAGCCGTTACTCCACGAGCGTTGCGCCCCATAACTCTAACTTCATCGGGATCAAAGCGGATGCCACGGCCATCTTCTGCAACTGCTATTGCTGTCGTGTTTGCTCGCCCATGAACAACGCTCATTACTTCGTTGTCTTCTTCTTTGAAATCAATATATTTTATCCCGCTTGGTCGGATGTCCTGGAAGTTGTCGTCCCCGGCGACTTCCATGCGCTTCACGTAGCCGTTACGCGTGAATATAAATACTTCACTACAACCGGCGGGCACTACTCCGGCAACCGAAGGTATATTGGAGTTTATCTGTTGTACGGGAACTCCGCGGGCGTCACGGGAGTCATCAGGAATTTCAGATGCGCGCAGGCTGTAGACGCTGCCCTCACGATCAAAAATCAGCAGCTCATCGAGGCTACGGGCTCGAATAAACATCTTTGGTGGAACCTCCAGCTCTTCAACCTGTCGCTCCCCGTGGTCGCGCCGTAGGTAGTTGTTAGGATAGAAGGAGATAACCACCGGTTTATTTTCACGCAGGTCGGAGAGGTCGAGCTCAAGCTCTTCATGCTGGATGGTGGTGCGGCGTTCGTCGCCGTAGTTGTCCCGGATTTCTCGATACCATTTTTTTAGCACCTTACCCCGTTCGTCGGCCGAATCAAGCAATTTTTCGTAATTTTCAATTGCCTTGAGCAGGGAATCTTTCTCCTTTTCAATTTCAATTTGTTCAAGCCCCGTAAGGGAGCGGATGCGCCGGTTCAGCACGGCTTCGGCCTGGCGTTCGCTCATTGAAAACTCGTGTTGGAGAGCCACCGAGGCCTTGGGGGCGGTGTCTGACTGTTTAACTATTTCAATTACCCGGTCAATATCAGCCAGCGCCTTTAAAAGACCGCGTACCACATGCAGACGCTCCTCCGCCTGTTCCTTGCGCTTCTCAGTATTGCGCACTAACACTTCGTCCATAAAGTCGTTGTAGTGGTTGAGAATCTGTCGTAAGTTGAGTATTTCTGGCACGCCATCGTTTAGCGCCAAAAAGGAGCAGCGCTGGTTCTGCTTCAGGTGTGTTTTCTCGTAGAGGTTGTTGAGAATGACCTCCGGATTTTTTCCCAGTTTACATTCAACGACGACCCGCAGGCCCTGGCGGTCGCTCTCGTCGCGAACGGTCGATATGCCCGGATCGCTGTCAGAACGAGCCAGCTCTACGAACTGGTCGACGAGTCGCGACTTGGTGACATTGTAAGGTAGTTCCTCGACTACGATAGCTCCCCGTTCCGGGCTAAGTTGTTCTATATGGCAGCGACCGGCGATAACAACACTTCCCTTGCCCTCTTCATAAATTCTTTCCAGCTCCTCCTCTGAGGCGTATAGACAGCCGCCAGTCGGGAAGTCCGGACCCTTAACCAGCTCGCGCAGGGTTGAAAAATGAGCCTGCGGATGATCGATCAGGTGGATGGCGGCCTCCAGTATCTCAGTCAAGTTGTGCGGGGGAATGTCCGTTGACATGCCGACGGCAATGCCACTGGCGCCATTGACCAGGAGATTGGGAAAAGGCACGGGGAGCACTTCGGGTTCTTCCGTGCTGCCGTCAAAATTATCGCGCCAGGGAACACCGCTGCCTTCCGGTTTCATGCGGCTGAAGAACTCGCCCGCCAGCTCAGTCAGGCGGGCCTCTGTGTACCGCATAGCGGCCGGGGGGTCGCCGTCTACGGAGCCGAAGTTTCCCTGGCCGTCGATTAAAGGGTAGCGCAGGGTAAAGTCCTGGCCCATGCGCACAAGAGCGTCATAGACGGCCCGGTCGCCGTGTGGGTGGTATTTTCCCAGCACCTCACCGACAGTGCGGGCACTTTTCTTGTGCTGGTTATTGGCCGTTAGATTTTGTGTCCACATGCTGTAGATAATTCGACGTTGAACCGGTTTAAGCCCGTCCCGCAGGTCAGGGATTGCCCGGTCGGTTATTACACTTAAAGCATATTCCGAGTAAACGTTGGGAAGATACTCTTCAACTGTTTGTTCTCTAACCTTACTGCTCGTTGCTGTCATCGTTAGTTCTCACCTTTTTAAAAGATCTTCACAATCCGGGTTAAACTTCTATGTTAGTTCCAAGCTCTTTTGCTTTTTCGCGGATAAGTTTTTTACGAGGAGCTACCTTGCGCCCCATGCAGGTAGAGACGGTCTCGTCGGCTGATTTTGCTTCCTCGACGCTAATTTGAATTAGACGCCGGGTCTCGCGGTCCATGCTTGTCTTCCAGAGTTCGTCCGGATTCATTTCTCCCAGTCCCTTGAAACGTCTGATTTCATCTCCGTCCGCCTTTTCTGGCATTTCATAGAGGTATTCAATGTCATCGCCGTTTTTGCGGTAATAGAGGGGTGGGTCGGCCATGTATAAGCGACCCTCTTCAATAATTGGTCGCAGATAGCGGTAGAAGAGCGTCAGCAGCAGACTCTGGATGTGAAGGCCGTCGACGTCGGGATCGGACATGCAGATGACTTTACCGTAGCGTAAATCACGGATATCAAAGTCGTCACCGATTCCGGTGCCCACCGCTGTAATGATAGCTCGTATCTCGTCGTTTTTGAGAAAGGTGCTGGGACTGGACTTCTCAACGTTCTTTATTTTCCCCTTCAGGGGAAGAATTGCCTGGTGCTGTCGGTCACGGGCTTGCTTGGCACTGCCGCCGGCACTATCTCCCTCAACAATGAAAAGCTCTGCCTCCTCGACGTCGTTGGAGACACAGTTGGCCAGTTTGCTCGACAGCGCCATGCTGACGTCCTGGCTTGCTTCCCGGGCCACGTCCCGGGCCTGTCGGGCTGCTTTGCGTGCTTTGGCAGCGTCGCGGGCCTTACTGACCAATTCCGCTGTCTCGTCCGGATGTTCGGAGAGATAGCGGTAGATCTCGTCATAGGCCAGCGAGGAGACAGCATTTCGCACCTCCGGGTTGCCCAGCTTTGCTTTCGTCTGTCCCTCAAACTGTGGTTCGGGAATCTTTACATTGATCACTGCTAACAGACCCTCGCGCAGGTCCGATCCCTGAAAGTTATCGCGTTCAGATACTTCCTTAACCGCCCTGGTCAGGGCCATCCGGAAGCCCTGGGCGTGGGTGCCACCAGACTCCGTTTTAATGTTGTTGGCGTAACTGAGTAGTTTCTCCGTATGACCGTTAGGATCGTAATTAAAAGCCAACTCAACCTGGACCCCGTTCTGTTCACGTGTGAAACAGAGAGGTTGATCAAATAATTTTTCACGCTCTTCAAGCAAGTGATCGAGATAATCGGGCATACCGGCTTCGGAGTGAAACTCCCGTTGGAAGCTCTCCTCGCCACGTATGTCCTTACAGACAAAGGAAACCTCGGGCAACAGGAAAGAAAGTTCCCGCAACCGTTCGATAATCTGCGTTCGATCAAGCCGGATGTCAGGGAAGATGTTGCTGTCCGGCTTAAACTTAATTTCTGAGCCTGTCTTGCGGATTTTTTTATCTTTCATTTCAACCTTACTGACCGGCACTCCGCGTTCATACTCCTGGCGGGCTATTGTATTGTCACGGCGCACTGTGACAATACATCTCTCGGAGAGGGCGTTAACCACCGAGGCACCGACCCCGTGCAGACCACCGGAAGTTTTGTAGGCTTTATCGTCAAACTTTCCCCCTGCATGCAGACGGGTCATAACAACTTGCAGGGTAGAGACACCCTCGGACTCATGTTCGTCGATTGGAATACCGCGTCCGTGATCTTCGACGCTCACCCAGCCGTCGTCCATAAGAACTAACTTAATCCGGTCACCATACCCAATGCCGGCCTCGTCGACGGCATTGTCGATCAGTTCCCAGACGAGATGGTGAATGCCATCCGGCCCGGTTGTGCCTATATACATTGCAGGTCGTTTTCGCACGTGTTCAAGGTCTTTTAAAACCTCGATGTTATCGCCCGTGTAATCTTCGCTCATCAGTTATCACTCCACTGTATCTAATGGGCCGGGTTAGCCCGTATACAGAAGTGTAGTTTCTTGTTATCATCTAAGCTCGTTATAGTCGTGATATGGTTGGACGACTTGAATGGGAGGACGGGACCTGGTTTCCCCTGCCATTCCCGCGTCCAGAATTATTTTATCCTATGTGCTGATAATAATGAAGTTTCACGAGGGAAGTTTTCTGGATTTTGGTGATATGATATCCTGATTGTAAAGAGGTGAGTTACTATGGCTGAAGAGGAACGTCAGACACTTTCTGTGCTTGTGGAAAACAAAGCCGGTGTGCTCGCTAAGATTGCCGGGTTGTTCAGCGGTCGCGGCTTCAACATTGCTTCGCTTTCCGTGGGAGAAACGGAGGATCCTGCCGTCTCCCGTATGACAATTGAGGTTGAAGCCGACCGGCGCACACTGGAACAGGCTGTCAAACAGCTGCGCAAAATTATTGAGACGATCAAAGTAGAAGACTTTGCAGATCGCCCTTTTGTCAGCTCGCAGCTACTGCTGGTTAAAGTGTCCGCTGACGCCGAGGATCGGACTGAAATCATGAACGTGGTTGAAGTTTTTAACGGGAAGGTCGTCGACCTTGACCACCGGTCAATGACGATTCGGTTCGTTGGCGAGACGCAGTTTGTCGACGACGTGCTTGATCTGCTTGAACCCTACGGTATTAAAGAGGTGGCCCGCACCGGCAGCGTTGCCCTCGGTCGCCCCAACTAATTTTTTCGTAATAGAGCTGAAATTCAGCAAATAAACTAAATAACAAGGAGGAGTAAAAATGGCAGAAGTATTCTATGACGACGATGTTGATTTTGCCCCACTGGAAGACAAAAAGATTGCCGTTATTGGCTATGGGAGCCAGGGACATGCCCATGCTTCCAATTTGCGCGACAGCGGCCAGGACGTGATAGTGGCCGAGCTGGAAGGAACCCCTAATTATGAGCAGGCTAAAAAAGACGGTTTTGACCCGGTGAGTGCCTCTGAAGCAAGCGCCCGGGCCGACGTTATAGCGTTGCTTGTTCCGGATGAAGTTCAAAAAACTGTCTACGAGTCGGCCGTGGCCGAGGAGCTTGAACCTGGTGACACGCTCGTCTTTGGACATGGGTTTAACATCCGTTTCTACCAGATAGAACCGCCGCAAGACGTTGATGTGGTGCTGGTTGCTCCCAAGGGGCCAGGTCACGTGGTGCGCCAGATGTATGAGGAGGGAATCGGTGCTCCCAACCTGGTGGCCGTCGAGCAAAATCCAAGCGGTGAAGCACTTGACCGGGCTCTTGCGTATTCGAAGGGGATCGGCGGTACGCTGGCTGGCACAATCAAGACCACCTTTGAAGAAGAAACGGAGACTGATCTGTTTGGTGAACAGGTAATCCTCTGTGGTGGCCTTACTCACCTGATAAAGGCAGCTTTTGAGACGCTGGTTGACGCCGGCTATCAGCCGGAAGTGGCTTATTTTGAGTGCCTGCACGAGCTTAAATTAATTATCGACTTGATTTATGAGTCGGGGATACAGGGTATGCGTTACTCAATCAGTGACACGGCTGAGTATGGTGACTTGACCCGTGGACCGCGTATTGTCGACGAGTCAACACGTGAGGAAATGGAAGATATTCTTGCTGAAATCAAGTCGGGAGAGTTTGCCCGCGAGTGGTTGAATGAGAACCAGACGGGTCGCCCTGTTTTTAAGTCCCTGCGGGACAAACACTCGAAACACTCAATTGAGAAAGTTGGTCGCCAGATTCGGGGCATGATGGACTGGCTTGAGGACCGTTTTGAAAAAGAGGATTAAGATTAAACCGGGCGATTTAGCGAGAGGAACTGCAGTCGCGTGGGGATAAGACGTGAGGTGATCCCCTGGGCAGTGGGGGGACTGCTGCCGGCGTCGTTATTTTATTTTGCCTGGTTGCTCACCGGGAATCTTTTTGCGCTACTGGGTTTCGTCCTCTTCGCTGCTCTCTCTGTCTTTTTTCTTTACTTTTTTCGGGACCCGCGTCGTCAACCGGAGACGGCGGAGGAAAACGACTGGCTATCTCCCGCTGATGGAATAGTGCGGGCTGTCGAAGAGGAAGAAGACGGTCGGTTACGGCTGGTTATTTTTCTGACTATTTTTAACGTTCATCTAAATCGAATGCCCGTTAAGGGTAAGGTTATTTCATGCGAATATAAGCCGGGTCGTTATCTACCTGCTTTTGCTGAGGCGACGCATCTGGAAAACGAACGCAATATCTTACGCTGTCAGACCAAAACGGGCGAGGAGTTTGAAATTTGGCAGGTAGCCGGATTGCTGGCGCGACGCATTCATTGCTGGGTCGACGCCGGCGAAAAGTTAGGGCGGGGGGACCGATTTGGCATGATTGCCCTCGGTTCAAGGACGGACCTCATTTTACCCCGGGACGCGGAAGTGAACGCGGCTCCCGGGGATCTGGTTCGAGCCGGTCAGACCGTAATCGCCCGCACAACTATTAGCGAGGAGGGAACCAATGTTTGACCGACGGTTGCAGAAAGGTGTTTACTTCGTACCGACGCTATTGACCATGGGGAACATCCTCTGTGGCTTTTTTGCGATTATTGCCTCTTTTGACGAAAATTGGGTGGCAGCGGGAATTGCAATTGGTATAGCCTTTATTCTTGACGGATTGGACGGACGTATTGCTCGGCTCGCTGACGCCGAGTCGGAGTTTGGACTGCAGCTTGACTCGCTGGCCGATCTTGTCACCTTTGGCGTTGCTCCGGCGGTTCTGGCCTATACAAACTGGTTGCATGTGTATGACCGCCTGGGCATACTGCTGGCTTTCCTCTACGTCTGTGGAGCCGCTATGCGGCTGGCTCGTTTTAACGCCCACGACGTCAAAGAGGACTCAATTGATTATTTTAACGGGTTTCCAACTCCGTCAGCTGCCGGTGTCGTAGTTTCGATTTATTTTCTCGAATATAAGCTATATTTGACCGGGGATCTTATGACCGATGAAATTCACAGGATATACGTTCTGCTGGTGCCGCTCGCGTTGCTGACGCTCTCTTACTTGATGCTTAGCAACATTCGCTATCCCACGTTTAAGAAGGTTACCTGGCTTGAGGAACATCCGTTCGGAGTGCTTTTTATTCTACTCTGTTTTGTCTTCGTGGCGGCTCTGTATCCATTTGGCGTCTTCATCGCCTTTTTTCTCTGTTATTTGATGACTGGCTGTCTGGACGTCTGCCGGATAGCACAGTCGGTTGTCCGCGAAAAAATACTTGGTTAAAATTCAATAAAACTTACCGACGTTATTTTACCCTTTTCTTTTTTTACGAAGGGGGAGCAAACGGAGTAAACGGGGGCTTGGTAGGTTTTGTTTATATCAGCAAAAAATAGGAGGAATTAAAATGAGTGAAGAAAAATTTGACCGTTTGAAAATTTTTGACACCACATTGAGGGACGGCGAACAGTCACCGGGCGCCAGCTTGAATCCCTCGGAAAAATTGGAGATAGCCCGGCAGTTGAAAAAACTCAACGTGGACGTAATTGAGGCTGGCTTTCCAATCTCCTCACAGGGAGATTTTGAGGCGGTGCGGGAAGTAGCCCGGCAGGTGAAAGGACCAACCATAGCCGGACTGGCTCGTTCGCGGCGCCAGGACATTGAACGTTGCGCTGAAGCTATTGAACCCGCTGATTCCGGTCGAATACACGTTTTTATAGCGACCAGCGATGTACACGTTGAACAAAAGCTCGAAAAGACAAAACAGGAAGTTCTGGAGATGGCGGTCGAGGCGGTTGAACTGGCAAAACAGTTCTGTGACGACGTAGAGTTCAGTCCTGAGGACGCCGCCCGGACTAAACCGGACTTCTTGAAGCGTATTGTTGAGTCGGTGATTGATGCCGGTGCCTCAACCGTTAATATCCCGGATACCGTAGGTTACGCAATCCCGGCCGAGTTTGGAGAAACTATTAATTCGCTGCGGAAAGAAGTTTCTAACATCGATCAGGCGGTGATTAGCGTTCATTGCCACAATGACCTCGGGCTTGGCGTCGCTAACTCGCTGGCCGCCGTTGAAGCCGGGGCGCGTCAGGTGGAGTGTGCCGTCAATGGTATCGGTGAACGGGCAGGGAACGCGGCGCTCGAAGAGATTGTTATGGCCCTTAAAACAAGACGTGATTATTTTAATCTGGATGTTGATATTGAAACTCGTGAAATTGCTCGAACCAGCCGCCTGGTTAGTTCCTTGACCGGGATTGCTGTTCAGCGGAACAAGGCTATAGTTGGTGAAAACGCTTTCGCCCACGAGGCCGGCATTCATCAGCACGGGGTGCTGAAAGAACGCCAGACCTACGAGATTATGCGGGCTGAAGACGTAGGCTTGACCGACAGCCAGCTCATCCTTGGAAAACATTCGGGACGACATGCTTTCCGGCAGCGCCTCGAAGAACTGGGTTATGAGTTGGATGATGAGGCATTTGACCGAGCTTTTGAACGATTTAAACAGCTTGGTGACAAGAAAAAACAGATTTATGACGAGGACCTGGAGGTTATTGTCGAAGAAGAGGTAGCACGTATCCCCTCCGTTTATGAGCTGGAATACGTTCACATTCTCAGTGGTAGCACGGTCTATCCCTCTGCCACGGTGGAGATCACTGTCAAGGGTGAGAAGCTGCGCAACTCTTCTTCCGGCGATGGTCCGGTAGATGCTATTTACTCGGCTATTTCAGCTCTGTTAGAAATTGAACCAATACTTAACGACTACACCATTCGCTCGGTTACCAGGGGGATGGATGCGCTGGGGGAGGTGACTGTTGAGCTGACAATTGACGGCCTGAAGGTGCACGGACGTGGCATCAGCACTGACGTTCTGGAGGCCAGTGCCCGTGCTTACCTGGATGCCTTGAACCGGGCCCGCTACAGGCAGCAGTCCGGCTCAGATCGCGAGGTTACGGACACGGTCTGAACGTTTGCACCGTCCATAAATAGGGGACCTGTAGTAAACCTCCTCAAATTTTACTTTTACTGTATCGCGCTCCACTACGTCAAACAAATACAGATTATATTAGTAATAATTTTTAATTTTTAGGAGAGGTGAACTTGATGGAAAAAGTAGTAGTTTTACCGGGTGACGGTATCGGTCCTGAAATAATGGATGAGACGTTGAGAATACTTGATTGGATACTTGAACGAGATTCTGAACTGGAAATAGAGACAGAAGAATACGAGGTGGGTGGTGCTTCAATAGATAAGTTTGATACGCCCCTGCGGTCTGAAGTTTTGGATGCCGCCCTGGAATCCAGTGCCATTCTTCTGGGAGCGGTTGGCGGTCCCAGGTGGGATGATCTACCCGTCAACCATCGGCCAGAACAGGCCCTGCTGAGATTGCGCAAAGAATGTGAGCTCTATGCAAATTTGCGACCAGCTCGGGTTTATCCGGCCCTGGTAGATAGTTCGCCGTTAAAAAATGAGAGAGCTTCAGGCGCCGACCTTTTAATCGTACGAGAACTGACCGGTGGTCTTTACTTTTCATTGCCCCGGGGCATTGAAGGTGCCGGAGAAAACCGCCGCGGTTACAACACCCTCTCTTACAGCCGGGAAGAAGTGAAACGAATTACCAAGGTTGCTGTTGATGCAGCCGAGAGCCGGTCCGGTCAGCTTACCTCAGTGGACAAAGCTAATGTGCTGGAAAGCTCAAAACTCTGGCGTGAAGTGGTCGTGGAGACCGTCCCCGAGTCAATAGAATTGAAGCACATGTACGTAGACAACGCCGCCATGCAGCTTGTCCTGGATCCCTGTCAGTTTGACGTAATAGTTACCGGGAATATGTTTGGCGACATTCTCTCCGACATTGCCTCGCAGATTTCCGGTTCCATTGGGCTGCTGGCTTCGGCCAGTCTTGGTGACAGTAAGCTGGGCATGTATGAGCCCGTTCACGGCAGTGCGCCTGATATTGCGGGCAGCGGTAACGCAAATCCGCTCGCCATGATTCTTTCTCTGGCGATGGCTTTTCGCTACAGCCTGGGGGCTCCCGGTTGGGCCAAAAAAATTGAGGCCGCTGTTGAGCGCGTCATTGAAGCGGGCAAACGAACCGCTGATTTAGCTGGCGAGGGCGAGGATTTTCTATCCACTCGAGAAATAGGTGACGCCGTTCTCGATGAACTGGCGGAATAAAATTTAATACTCGTTTAGCTCATCCGGCGTCATTGCGGGTCTGATCTTTCGGTTGTCATTGCGGACTTGATCCGCAATCCATTTTTACGGTTTTGAACAATATCCCTTGAAAATCAAGATGGATTCCGGCTCGGAGGCCGGAATGACGAGCGGTAGATCAAAATCAAGTTCAAAAACATGAACAAGATTATGAGGTCTTCATGAATTTGAATTAGCTTTCAGCTTTTGGCTTTGAGCTTTAAGCTGGTGTTCTCCGGCTCGGGTGACGGGATGACGAACTAAACAGCCTCTGACAGTAAGCGTCGAGCAATTATAAATTTTAGGTCGATTATTCAAGGAGTGATTTTTTATGTTTAATGTAGCAGTAGCCGGGGCAACCGGAGCCGTAGGGCGTGAAATGCTTAAAATACTGGCTGAACGAAATTTCCCGCTTGACAATCTGGTCGCGCTGGCCAGCTCGCGCTCAAAAGGGAAAAAACTTCCTTTCGGAGACGACCAGGTTGAAGTTGAGGTTCTTTCTGAATACGACTTCAGTGATATTGATCTTGCTCTCTTTTCGGCCGGGTCCGGGGTTGTAAGTCAGGAAGCTGACAGAATTCTGGAACAGGGAACTGTTATCGTGGACAACAGCAGCGCTTTTCGCTACCGGGACGACGTTCCCCTGGTAGTGCCGGAAGTTAATCCGGAAGCACTGGAGGAACATTCCGGGCTCATTGCAAATCCGAATTGCAGCACAATTCAGATGGTTATGGTGCTGGGACCGGTTCATAAAAAATACGGTATCAGGCGAGTCGTTGTCTCCACCTATCAGGCAACCAGCGGTGCCGGGGGAAGCGCTCGCGCAGAGCTGTTTGATGCGACAAAAGCCTATGTTAATGAAAAGTCCGAACCGGTTCCGCGCGATTTTCCAAAACCGATTGCTTTTAACAGCATTCCGCTGATTGGCGAAGTGCTGGCCGATGACAATGATTACACGAAAGAGGAGATGAAAATGGTCTGGGAGACGCGCAAGATTCTCTCCGACAACTCGATTGAAGTTTCTCCTACCGCCGTGCGCATACCGGTTCTTAACTGTCACGGTGAGTCAGTTAACGTCGAGACAGAAAAACCCTGTCCAATTGCAGAGCTGCGCCGTGAATTAGCTGCTTTCCCCAACCTGACGGTAATGGACAATCCGGCTGCCAACGAATTTCCGACCATGCGCGAGGCCGACGGTGTCGACGACACTTTCGTCGGTAGAATTCGCAATGATTTTAGTGTTGAAAACGGGTTTAACTGCTGGATTGTGGCTGATAATCTGCGCAAGGGTGCAGCCTTAAACACTATCCAGATAGCTGAAGAGCTGATTACCCGAAAATTAATCTGACCCCAATAATTTACGATCGTTGCCGTGAAATAACTAATCACCTTATCTTTCCCCCCTTGACGGGGGAAAAACAAAGGGGAGTGAAACTTCCCCCCTTGGGCCGTTTTACGGTCCCTCCAGGGGCGAGGGGATAGATGAGTATTTATGTCGTGAATTACCGGGTTTGAAAAAGAGGGTTATCAATGTCCGAGGATGTCTATCGCTTCTGTCCACTGTGTGGAAATAAACTTAAAAAACAGAAGCTTGAAAATGAAGATAAACAGCGTCTCGGCTGCTCGGAATGTGGTTGGATTCATTACATAAATCCGATCCCCGTAGTAGTTTGTGTAGCTTACAGCAGCACCGGTGAAATCCTCGTGGTGAAGAGAAAACTGGAACCGGCCAGGGGGGCCTGGGCGCTGCCGGGTGGTTTCATGGAAGCCGGTGAAACGACAGAGGAGACCGGCCTTCGTGAACTTGAGGAAGAGACTGGGGTTGTTGCTGAAGCGGGCGAATTGCTGGGAATTTATAATCAGCATACAGATTTTTATGGCGAACTTCTGATAATTGCTCATCTGGCCAGGATTGATTCGGGGAAACCCGAACCAGATGGCTTCGAAGTAAGTGAGGTTCGTTTTGTTGACCCGGCCTCGCCACCCGAAGTTCCGTTTCCCAGTCATCTTGACGCCATCGCTACTTTTAATGAAAATGTAACTATTTAGCGCCTGCCCCGAAAAGTCCCCTCTCCCCTGGAGGGAGAGGGTTAGCCTGGATACTTCACGACAACACCACCTGGTAATCAGTGATCGGTTTTGAACTTACCGATTACAGAACACTGATAACCGAATGACGAACTTTGCGCTCGGCGTCCGGCGCCCTGCAACTGATTATGGGTTAAGTTGTAACAGTATTTAATTGAGGGGACAAGTTAATGAAAAAACGCTGGCTGGTTGTTGGCCTTGCTTTTTTGCTGGGACTCTTCACCTGGGTCCTCGACGCTTTTCTCTTATCTCTGTCTTTCCCTGAAGAAAGTCTGATCACCTTCCTGTACCATGACCTCACCCCCGTTGCCCTCTTTTTTCGAGCTTTTGTTATTCTGCTCTTTGTAGCTTTTGGTGTGCTGGCTTATGCCCTCATGAGTCGCGAGGCTATAGTTCGTCAGAAATTACGTCGCATGAACGCTGCTTATGATCTTTTGAGCGACTGTAACCAGTATATCGTTCGCGCTCGTGATAAAGAGAAGCTCTGCCTTGATATTGGTAAAGAAATTGCTGGTTCGAAACTCTACAATTTTGCCTGGGTTGAGCTCTTTGAACCGCAGAAAAAAAACTGCCTGATCGGTCCCTTTTCTGCCCCGGAAGCTGCCCAAGTTGTTGAGAGGATACCGGCAGGCTGTCGTTTACACCATCCCGACAGTCCGGCTCGGCAGGCGTTTCAAAACAGAAATAAGGTAATTTTGACTAAAAATGAAGCGGACCGGCTACCGCCGGAGCTGACTGAAATTTTTTCTCCTGAAGATGGAGTATTTTCTTTTTTGCCGCTGGCAGCCGGAGAAGATGTAGTTGGTATTTTGGCCGTCTATAGACCCGGCGAAGCGGCGGAGGATTTTGACGACCTGCATCTGCTGGAAGAGCTGGCCGGTGACCTGGCCTTTGGGTTAAATTCGATTGAGCGGCGTGAACTGCACCGGCAGACCTGCCGCCAGCTTGAGGAAAAAGAGCAGAACATGTCTCTGCTCTTGAGTAACTTGCCCGGGATGGCCTATCGTTGTGCTAATGATCTCGACTGGACGATGGAATTTGTAAGCGAAGGGGCGCAGGAACTGACCGGATACGAGCCGGAAGCAATCATCGATAATCGGGAAGTTGCCTATGGTAAGTTAATCGTACCGGAGGACCGGGAATACGTCTGGGAAACCATCCAGGCGGCACTGGATGAGGGACGCAATTTTGAAATTGAATACCGCATCCAGACTAAGTCCGGCGAGCAGCGCTGGGTCTGGGAACAGGGGCGAGGGCTGTTTGACGAGCGGGGCGAACTCAAAAATATACAGGGATTTATTACGGACGTGACTGAGCGCAAACAGATGGAGTTTGAGGTGCGGGAGAGTGAGGAACGCTTCAGGGCCGTCATTGAGAACTTACCCTTTGCAGTCTATCTGCACGACCTCTCGGGGGATATTGTTATGGTGAACAAAATGAGCTGTGAGGACACCGGTTACAGTGCCGAGGAACTACTTTCCATGAGCGTTTCCGACATTGATACGCAAGGTCCGACGGCCGCGGATAGAAAGGAACTCTGGCACGAGCTGGAACCGGGAGACTACCGGCAATTTATGTCAGAACACCGAGGAGCCGGAGGGCGGGTTTACAGCGTTGAGATAACCGTAACTCCGATCCATTTGGAAGGGGAACGGATGATTCTGGCGATGGCCGAGGATATTTCGGAACGTGAGCAAATCCAGGCGGAACGACGCAAAAGCGAAGAGCGTTACCGGCGGCTGTTTGAAACTTCTCCTCATGGTATATTGATTGTTGAGTCCACCACCGGACGGCTGTTGGATGTCAACCCCTACGCGCTCGAATTATTCGATCAAAAGCGGGAAGATCTGCAGGGACGAGATGTAAAAGAAATTTCAGTTCTGACAAAAATTTTCAAACAGGTCGGAGGGCTGGAAGAACTTCGCCAGCAGGGATATTTTCGGGAGGAGGGGCTGACGCTTAACAAAGAGGGGAGCAAACAAATTTTTCTTGAGCTTGATGCCTACTGTTACGAAGCCGGGGGAGAAGAGGTGATTCAGTGTAATTTTCGAAACATAACCCGTCGCGAGAAGGCGCAGCGGGAGCTGGAAAAACTTGTTGATGAGAAGGAAATCCTGCTGCGCGAGATTCACCACCGGGTGAAAAACAATCTGTTTACTATTGTTAGTCTGCTTGAAATGCAATATACTAAAACCGAAAACTCCCGGGTGCGAAAGAGTTTCCAGGAGGCAATAAACCGGATCCATACGATGGCTCTAATTCACAAACAAATTTACAGCCAGGAGTCCGATCAGCACCTCGACTTTGCGGCTTATCTGCGTGTGCTGGTCAACCAGCTCATCACCTCCCAGGTGGCTAACGACCAGGAACTGGATGTTAATTTCAGCTTGGAATCGCTGCATTTGGACATGGACCGAGCTCTGCCCTGTGCTCTGGCGGTGAACGAATTAATCACCAACGCTATAAATCACGGGCTTGGCGGTAGTCACCGGGGTCGGCTCTCCGTCGAACTTCTGCGGCGGCCGCAAAAAGTAGAATTGAACGTTTATGACGACGGTAGTGGGCTCCCGGAAGATTTTAATATTGAACGTCACTCATCGCTTGGCCTGCGGATGGTAAAACGCTGGGTCGAGGATCAGTTGCGGGGGGAATTAGACTATCAAAGCAATGCTCGCACACGCTTTACTATCAGGTTTCCGCTTCAATTTTCAGAACGCTGATCATTTACCGGTTTCCTTTCCCTCGGTTCTCTTTCTTCCCCTCTGAAGGGGGAAGAGGTTTGGGACCCCCTCCGGTAGCTTCTGGATCTGGACCTCTGTTTGTTGAAGTTAAGAACGTTAGCAGTTATAATAAAGCTTCACGCCCGGGTGGCGGAACTGGCAGACGCGCATGGTTGAGGGCCATGTGGGCTTTTAAACCCGTGCGAGTTCGAATCTCGCCCCGGGCATTTCGCCGGCCTCGAACCAACTGTTTCATAGTTTGCGGTGAGCTGGGAGTCATTTTACGGGAGACCAGAAACAGGTGGCTCAGGCAGTAATAGGTAAACAGTGGTCGGTAACTTGTACTTGTTTTTGAATTTACCACCGGTTACTGATTACCGCTTACCGACTTAATCCCGAGATGCTGGGATGAAGGATATTTGGTGGGTCTGCGTTAAACAAGTTATATACACATATACTTTCAACGGTGACTTATATGACCTATAAGCGTCTCTCAAGTCGAATTTTATCCGAGCTCCGCAAGGATGGGCGCCAGTCTTTACGTGAACTGGCCGAAAAGTTCGAGGTTTCTGCAACGACAGTCGGGAAGCGTCTCGACCAGCTTAAGCAGGAGGGGAGTTTGCGTGGGATCAGCGCCGACATCGATTATGAGCAGCTTGGCTACAGCTACAACGCCATAACTCGTTTTAAAGTCCAGGGCGATCAAATTGAGGAGGCTCTTGAACAACTTAAAGCTCACCCCTATCTGAACGAAATTTACGAAATAACCGGCAACTACGACATTCTCGCAATTGGTCGCTATCACGACAGGGATCAGATGAACAAAATAATCAAGGAACTGCAGGGGCATCCGGCAATAGTTGCCACAAATACCTCAATTATTCTAAATACTCACCGTGAGAGCGCCCCGCTGCCCCTGGAAGGGGCCGAGAAGTCGGCCTCAGATTAATCTCTTTGCTACGGTGAACCTTCCTGAAAATTCTTATTCTTGACGCATATGTTGATGAACCGGGTCTGCTGGGAGTGCCGCCTTATCTGGCGCCCGAACCCCGAAAACTTGTCGGTATATCTGAAATTAGAGGACTTGACTGGATTTACTGGACGGCAGGTCAATACCGAGAAGAGGGGCTTCCCGACGCCGACCTGACGCTGATTTACGGGGGAGTAACCGTGCCCGGTAACTACCTGCGGGGCCGGCCGTTGAGTACAAACGAGGCGGAGCAAATCATTCGAAAAAGGCGGCACCTAATAGTCGGAGGACCGCTGGCCAATCAGCTCTCTGAATCGACCGGTCTACAGCGGGTGCAGAAAGATCTTGCCGTCTACTTTAACTCCTATCTTGACGGTCAGCCGGACGATCGTTATCCCCAACCCGGTGAAATAGAAGCCTGGCTTCAAGCCGGGGCCCCGATAGCCGCCGCTCATCCTCTGCCGGCCGACCAATTGCTGGCCGAAGTGAGCTGTTATCACGGTTGTGTCCGTTATCTTACCGGTGGCTGTTCCTTTTGCTCGGAACCTCTGTATGGGAAGCCGCAGTTCCGCCGGCCCACCGCGGTGGCCGAAGAGGTGAAAGCGCTTTATCAAGCCGGTTTGCGCCACTTCAGGCTTGGCGGTCAGTCCTGCATAATTAGTTACGGCTGTCATGGTTTGGGCGAGAGTGAAACCCCGCGACCAAACCCGGAAGCTCACCAACGTCTATTTTCGTCGATCTGGGCGGACTGTCCGCAAATCAGGGTGCTTCACGTTGATAACGCTAATCCCGCCGTTATCGCCGCCCATCCCCGGCCGGCCCGCAAGATAGTTAAACTTTTAAAAAAATATACCACTGCCGGTAACACGCTTGCTTTTGGTCTTGAGTCGGCCGACCCCCGGGTGATTGAGGCTAATAATTTAAATGCCAGGCCGGACCAGGTTTTTAAGGCGGTTGAGCTGGTGAATAAAATTGGCCGCGAACGGGGAGAAAATGGTCTGCCGGCGCTACTACCCGGTTTGAATTTTCTTGCCGGTCTTCACGAGGAAACGACCGAGACCTACCGACTTAATTTTGAATTTTTAAAAAAAATTGTTGAGGCCGGACACTGGTTGCGGCGAATAAATATTCGCCAGGTGCTCTCCGGTCGCAGCCAGTTTAAAATGCGCCATGGCAAAGCGTTTAAAAAATTCAAACGACGCGTCCGTGAGCAGATTGATAAGCCGCTGTTGAAAGAGATGTTCCCCCGCGGTTTAGTCTTGAAAGATGTTCTGATGGAAAAACGGGAGGGGAATACTACTTTTGGTCGTCAGCTCGGCACCTATCCGATCCTGGTTGGAGTTCGTTATCCACTGGAACTGGACCGTTTCTATGACCTCCGGGTCACTGAATACGGTTATCGCAGCCTTACTGCAGTGGAGGCTGATTTGAAGTTTGAAGAGCTTGGCACCCGCGAACTGCAAGCCATACCCGGGATCGGAAAACGTCGGGCCAGCAAGCTGTTTGTAAATCAGCCGGCCAGTAGCGCCGCCTTTCGGGAGCTAATAAATGATCCCGAAGCCGCTGAATTAGCTCTCCGCTACATTAATTTTGATTAGCCTTTCAGTTAAATCAGAACTTCTCCGATAAAACTAGAGTTTTATTTCAAAAAAACTGTCTTTTAAAGAAAGAGTGTAGTATACTTCAGTAGAGGAAGGGGATTTCAAAGAGGACTTCCGGGAAGTCTTCGGAAAGGACAGGCTCATGAAAACCCGGAAGCAGCCCAGGCAACCTCGAACTCTTGGAGCAGACTTTTCTCACGAAGAATTCTATCCCGGGGTTGAACTATTAACCGTAGAACTTAAGACTTTATTCCAATTACTTGAGGAAATCTGTGTACCGGCGGTTGTGCTTGACAATAACCTGACAATAGTAGCTGCCAACGTTGCGGCCCGTAAAATATTTGGCCAGGAAATGGTTGGCCAAAAATGTTATCGCCTCTACCATAACCGCAATATTGCCTGCGAGCACTGCCATGTTCTGGAGAC
>CAZMIT010000011.1:25125-26405 GCA_964566495.1 uncultured bacterium
GACAAAGTTCTGCAGGTTTTGCGGCGGGTTGAAAAATCTTCCCTTGAACTTCACCAGCTTTCCCTTTTTCACCGGCTTATTGATTCAGCCGGCGACGCCCTCTTTATTATTGATGTGGAGTCCGGCCAGTTGGTTGATTTAAACCAGCAGTCCTGCCGGCTCCTTGGCTGTGGCCGTTCTGAGCTCCTGGGCCGCGGCTGGTGGGATATCTTGAAAATAGACGAAAAGCGGCTGGATTGTTTAAAACGGCTCGGCAATGGCGGAGAACCGCAGCATTTCAAAACCCGATGTTTTCCCGAGGACGGTGTATCAATTCCTGTTGAAGTAAGCTGGCGCGATGTCAAAAATGGCACTCATGCCTATCGTGTAGCGCTGGTTAGAGACATCAGTGAACGGGTTAAAACTGAAGCCGATCTTAAAGCTAAAAACGAAGCGCTGGATGGCTTCGCCTCTGCCGTTGCTCACGACCTGCGCACACCCCTGAGCCGGGTCTTTGCCTTCTGTGACTTTTTAGCCTCTGACTTAGCCAATAAAGACTATGAGAATCTTGAAAAAAGGATAGATCCCCTGCGCCAGGTTGCTGGCGAGATGGACGAACTGGTGGTTAGATTGCTGGCTCTGGCCCGGGCTGATTCGAGAAAATCAGATATAGAAGAGCTTGATTTGACTGAGCTGGTCCATAAAGTGGTTGCCAGGCTAAAAGATGAAATAGAAGCGAAGGGAGCGCTCATTTCAGTTGACGAATTACCGGCTGTGCGAGGCAACCGGGTGCTTCTTGAGCAGTTGTATCAGAATCTGTTGGAAAACGCTATTCGCTACGGCGGAGAAAAACCAGAAATCAGGGTCGGTTATTACCAAAATGAAGATCGTAACGTCTTCCGGGTTGATGACCGCGGTCCCGGTATTTCACTTAAAAACCGGGAGGCGGTTTTTCAGCCTTTCTGGAACGGTGAGGACGGCGGCGGTCCGGGCCACGGCATCGGGTTAACAACATCCAGGAAAATTGTGAAACGTCACGCCGGGAAAATTTGGGTTCAGCCCTCAGACGAAGGAGCGCAGTTTCGCTTCACCCTTAACCTGTAGCTTAACCAGCCAAACCAGAGCATAGAATGATAGAGAGGAAAGAAGAAAAATAACCGCAGGTCGGCTTTCCCGCGGTAAGTCTCCCGTAAAGCGATTAGCAGGGAGAGAAATAGGTGCAGCATCATCAGACTCCAGCCGGCCGGGTTCCAGCAGAGCAGCAGCGTCCAGATGACAAGGAGACGATCCTCCCGCCAGTC
>CAZMIT010000012.1:0-25710 GCA_964566495.1 uncultured bacterium
AAACATCGACCGTAATCGGCAGTGAGCCGGGCCGGGTTAGCTTCGGTGAGGGCGGACAGACGACCCAGCAGGGCAGTATCGAAGTAACTCTCGTGCCCCGCAACCGCCGTGATACCGACATCTGGACCTACATGAGTCGCTGGCGCGAGGAGTTTAACCAGTATCCCGAGCTACTTAATCTGGGTCTGGTTGAATACGGCGCTACGCCTTTTGCGACCACAGTTGCACCGGTTGAACTAAGGCTCCGTGGCCGCCGCGACGAGCTGCTGGACCGGGCGGCTGAAGATATTTTGGCCGAGCTGCGCGAAGTTGACGAAGTTACCGACCTGAGGCGGGACTGGTATCGGGCGCAAATCAAGCACAACCTTCAACCGCGCGAGTGGAAGACGGCCCGCCACGGACTAACCCCGGGTGATGTGGCTAATTTCATCAACGCCGTCGTCCGCGGCCGCCGCGCCGGTGATTTGGACCTGCAGGATTTCGACGATATTCCACTGCAGGTCGAATACGCCACGGATCGTTACCTTAGTCGGCCGAAGCAACTGCTTGACCTCACCCTGCCCGTCGACGGCCGGCCGCTGCCCCTGCGTTCTCTGGTCGACCTCGAGCAGCGGCGCGAGAAGACAGTTGAAACCCGCCGCGACCTCCAGCGCACCGTCTCCGTCCTCGGCGTAAACCACCGGCTGCCCGTCTCCCAGACTACCGATGCTGTAACTGCCCGCCTGGACGAGGTCGACTACGAGACCCCGCCCGGAGTTGAGCTGGAAGTGGCCGGCACCATCGCCGACATGAACGAGACGATGAGCCGTCTCGGGCCGGCCCTGCTGGTCGGTCTGGCCCTGCTCTACCTGTTTCTCAGCGCCGTCTTCAAGGACTGGCTGCACCCGCTGACCCTGATGGCTGTAATCCCGCTCTCCCTGTTGGGCGCCTTCCCCGCTCTGCTGCTTTTCAACAAGCCGATGTCCATGCCGGCAATGATGGGTTTTGTGCTGATGAACGGCACCGTGGTTAACGACGCCATCCTTATGCTCACCTTTATCCTTGAGGAACGCAAAAGCGGCAGCTCAACTACGACAGCTGTCGAGCAGGGCGTGCGCCTGCGCATGCGACCAATACTGATGACTACCGTCTCCACCGTGGTCGGCTTCTCGCCGCTGATCTTCGAGTGGGCGGTTGGGCTCGAACGGATGAGTCCGCTGGGGATCGTCGCCGGCGCCGGTCTGATAACCGGCACCTTCCTCACCCTGGTTATCGTCCCCATGGTCTACGCCATCTTCGAGGACCTGCGTTCTGATTCAGCTCGTAGTTAATTTGTCAGAATCTTCCACCGGCTCTTTTCAAAAAAATTTCCCAGCCCTAACAAATCAATAAGCGATTCATTCCGATATTCTTACGATCGTAAGAATATCAGAATGAATTTAATCCTCGAATCTCTCTAAAAATTCTTTGAGTGCAAAAACTGCTCTTACTAATTTCGGTCGTTTCAGCCAGTAAAATCGTTTTCGTCCTTTGGTGTGTGATTCCACCAGATCGTTGTCCCGTAAAACTCTCATGTGGTGTGAAACCGTTTTTACGGAGCGATTTACGTAATTTGCCAGGAGAGTCACGTTTGCCTTACCTTCCTGGAGTCGCAGCAAAATTTGTAGCCGAACTCCATTACCTAACGCCTGGAACATCTCGCTAAGCCGGTGAAGAATTTCATCCATTTCAAAAAACACCTCCCAAAAAATATTCCCACATTCTTACGATCGTAAGAATATAAGAATAAATGTGAAAGGTCAATGAGGCGAGAATAATCGAATAGAGTTCTTTGGTAGGAAGAAAAAATACTTAATTTTCGGATTTATCTCGGGTATAATTTTGAACTCTAAAAATCAGCATGTTCTTGCTTGAAATATACCCGGGTAGTGGTTTAAATTGATTATTCAGCCTAAAAATCTGTTATTTTTGCTGGTGGCTTTTGTGTTATTGAACGGTGGAGGTTGCAGCGGTGAACCGGTGGAAGAAGTTGTGCATCTTAACGCGGAGGAAGCGCGAACGGTGCTGGAAGAATACGAGGAGATCACCATATTAGACGTTCGCAGCGACCAGGAGTTCAGTAACGAGCGGATCCAGGGGGCGGTAAACGTCCCTCACAATCATCCCCGTTTTACGCAGCGAGTGGAACAGCTTACTGAAACCGAGGCAATTTTAATTTACTGCCTCAGGGGACGACGAAGTAGTTTGGTGCTGAGCGAACTTACGGAAGCCGTTGAGGGAAAAATTTATCACCTGGAGGCCGGGATTATTGGCTGGCGCTGAGCGTTAAGTTCGGTATTCGGTTATCGGTGTTCAGTAGTCGGTAAGTTCAAAACCGCTCACCGATTACTGTTGCTAAATACGGGCTACCTCTTTTTCGTCCGTTAATCCCATCGTTTTTTCGCTACTCGCCTCATCGCCTCCTCGCTTCCCAGTGCTGGGGTCGGAGCCTGCGATGATAAACGTCGGGGCCAAGGCTCAGGATATAATTCGTCCTCGCATTGGGGCTGTAGTCGTCAAACAAGTAATTTTGTTGTATCAGAAAGGAAATCCTTTATGTCCGAAAATCTAATTGACAAAAACATAGTCAAGTTTGGTTTTTATGGTTTTTTGAAGAACCTGCAGTTTTTTGAGCCTTTTATCTATCTTTACTTTCTTGCCGTTGGACTGAACTACTTCCAGATCGGGATTATCCTTTCCATCCGGGAGATCAGCACTTACGTCTTTGAGATTCCGACCGGAGTGATCGCCGACACCTGGGGTAAGAAACGTTCAATGTTGCTCTGTTTTACTTTCTACTCGATTTCCTTTGCCGTTTACTGGACGGCGGAGACCTTCTGGATTATTGCCCTGGCCAGCGTCTTTTTCGGTCTTGGTGAGGCCTTCCGCCAGGGTACCCACAAGGCGATAATTTTTGACTATCTTGATTATCGCGGCATACCGGATCGCAAGTCGGAGGTCTATGGGTTCACCAGTGCAGTCGCCCAGGTGGGTTCGGCCCTGTCGGCTATACTGGCCGCCGCGTTGCTGCTCTGGCGCCGTGATTACCACCTGATTTTCCTCTTCTCCATAATTCCTTATGCGGCTGCTTTCATGCTTATATTGACCTATCCGCCCGAGAAACGAAATTACGAGGAGGGTCAGTCGCTGGGCCGGTTGATGTGGGAACATGCGAAGGAGAGTCTCGGCGTGCTTACTAATATCGGTTCTCTGCACCACGTGCTTATGAATTCTTCGACCTTTGACGGCACCTTCATGGCCAGTCGTGATTATGTCCAGCCGCTCGTTCGTGACTTTCTGGTTGCCGCTCCCGTCTTAGCTGTTCTTGGTGATGATTTTACCCAGGAGACGGTTACGGTCAGTTTGCTTTATCTTCTGCTTCATCTCGTCGGCGCGGTTGCTTCTCGATACGCTTACCGGATAAACGATTATTTTTCATCACCTCTTGGACCGTTGAACGCGATTTTTATCGGGCAGGCCCTGGTGTTATTCTTGGTTGGTCTGTTCAGTGAAATCAGCCTGATCGCCGTCTTCCTTCTCTTCCTGCTGCTCAAAGCGGCCATGTATTCTCGCCGGCCGCTGTTGCTGGCCCACCTGGACAAGCAGATTGATGAGAAACAGCGAGCTACGATGCTCTCCATCGAGAATCAGCTTCGCGCCCTCACCGTCGTCGTGGTCGCTCCCATACTCGGCGCAATAGCCGAGTATTTTTCTCTACGGATAATGTTCATGTCCGCCGGCGGCGCCATGGCCCTGCTTTATTTTGTGGCGCTGCGATTTAAAGAGAATTAATTCTGGTGGAATTTAAGTTTATTTTGATATTATTTCAACGAACTGAATATAGCATACAGGACAGGTTATTTGTTTTTTAATTCGACAAAGTTTTGAGGGAATAGAACCTTGATCAGGGAGGTAAAATAATGAGCAACGGGCAATTTTGTTACAACCTGTTTCGGCGAGAAGATTGGGATGGTTTTTTTGCTCTCTTCCAGAACAATCTGGCTAATTTTGCCTTGATTGCTATTGTAATGTTAGGTATGGACTTCCCGCCGGAAATAGTTTTTGGATACGTAATTCCCGGCGCAGCTATAGCCGTTCTGGCCGGTAACCTTTACTACGCCTGGATGGCCCGGAGGCTGGCGCGAAAAGAAAATCGTAACAATGTAACAGCGCTATCTTATGGTATTTCAACCCCGCCAATGTTTGTTTTTCTTTACGGTATCCTTAACGTTGCCCTGGAAATGACCGGTGGCGACCACCGTCTGGCCTGGAAACTCGCCGTCGGTGCCGCTCTTCTTGGTGGAGTAATTGAAATGTTCGGGGCCATAATTGGTCCCTGGCTGCGCCGGAACCTGCCCCGGGCTGCTATGCTCGGTGCAATAGCGGGTGTGGCTATTAGTTTCATGACTGTTGAGTTGCTCGCTGAAACCATGGCCATGCCAGTGATTGGCTTTGTAGTGCTTGGAATTATAGTTGTCGGCTTAATTGCCGACACGACTATGCCCTTCCAGATCCCCACCTCTATTCTCGCTCTCGTTGTCGGGACCGTTCTGGCCTATGGTCTCGGCCGAGCCGACCTGGCCGGTGTGGAGGAATACCTTGAGCGTTTAAGCTTCTACCCGCTGCGTCCCACACTGGCTGCTTTCGGCGGTTTGAGTGAGCTATTCACCACTTTCTCCGCCCTGCTGGCCACGCTGATACCGATCGAAATCTATAACCTTATTGAAACTATGAACAACGTCGAGGCCGTCAGTGCCCTGGGTGACGACTACAATGTTCGCGAGTGTATGCTTGTTGACGGTGCCGGGACAGCGCTTGGTTCTCTATTCGGCGGTTGTTTTCCAACCACGGTTTATATTGCCTCAGCCGGTGCCAAGGAGATGAAGGCCGGCGCCGGTTACTCAATAGGGAATGGGGTCGCTCTTGCCCTGCTTGCTTTCTCCGGCGGAATTGCCCTGGTTTCCGAGCTCATCCCCCTGCCGGTAATTGCTCCCATCCTTGTTTACGTTGGCGTTATAATGGTCACCAACGCTTTCATGACCAGTCCACATCGCCACGCTCCGGCCGTCGTTGTTGCCAGTATCCCTTATATTTTCAATTATCTGGTCTCCAACTTTGAATTTGCGACTGCCGATTATCCGGCTCTGGAGCAGCTTGCCGCGGGAGCCCTGGTCACCGGACTCGTCTGGGGGGCCCTCGTCTGTTTCGTCATCGACCGGCGCTGGTTGCACGCTGTTTTTACCGGTATTATTGGATACTTGTTGGCGGCAGTGGGATTTATACACAACGAAGAGATAGGATTGTATCTACTTGAGGAATTTTCGCTGATGTATCTCGGCTGGACATTGCTTATGTTGTTTTTCCTGATTTATTATCATTACAAGCCCGAAGCGGAGGGCTCTTACTCGCCCTGTTACCTGCAGGAAAGTGAATCAACTTCAAAATAGTTTTTTGGCGTGTCGCCATTAAATGCCACTTATTTTGTCATTCCGGGCAAGCGACCGTAGGTGGCGCTCCCCGGAATCCATGTGTAGGACCCGGATTAACACGGATTTTTTTACAGAATTAAACAAAATTTTAAAAGCATTTGTTTGTTTACCTCGATGCAAATCAGAGCGTTTCGTTCGATTCTACGTTTAATTTTTCCAGTTCTTTCTGATTTGCTTCGGGGTTTATCAGTTGTTTTTATCTGTGGCTATCTGTGTTCACCCGTGTCCCATATAAGACGATTTAAAATGGATTGCGGATCGTGGTCCGCAATGACGACCGATAGGTCAATCCCGCAATGACACTGCAGGCGCCAAACAATTACAGATGTTTTTTTGGGAGGAAACATATGACAAAAAATACTGTCTTGAATTTTATTATTTGTGGCTTGCTTCTCGTTGTTTTCACATTTTGTTCTAAAAACCTGGTTTTGAAACATCAATTTCCGAGGCTTTCGATAGGAGGGTGAAAAGGCAAAAGGAAACAACAGTTTGTCTTTTTTAAACGGTCATTTTGAAGTGGCGAAAGTAGCGGAGTAGATGTAAATGTTAGGAACGACGTCAGTCATTCATTTTTTCGATTTTTTTAAGTTCAAGAGCATCGAGGGTATCTTTGGGACGGTCGGAGGAATGTTTGTTTTTAATGAGTGCTTTACGACCAATTACCTTTAGCTCGATGTTTTTATGTTGCCATCTGTTTGTTGATTGGTTGGCTTCCTCGTATGTAACGCCGCTGATAGTGTTCAGCAAATCAGTTGTGTTTTTGCCCGCGCCAAATCGCAAAGCGTTTTTTTCCAGAAGAACGTTATAGTCAGGAAACTCCTCCGGTAATTCACCAAAAAACTCACTCAGGGCTTGGTATAATTTTTTTACGTTACTTTTTTTCGGATTATAAAAAATATCCAAATCCTGTGAGTCCCGGGGAAACCCGTGGTAAGCGACGGCGAAGGCCCCAATTAACATAAATTCGACATCGTGTTTCAAAAGGCAACGCAAAAGTTCATACTGTTCACCGGTGATATATTCACTGTCTTCCAATGTTTAATCGTCGGGGAGGGGTTCTACAATAATTTTGGGGTCATACAGGGAAACATTTGTTCGGGGATGCCGGTTCTTTAGCCGGGCCAGTTCTTCAATGCGCTCTTCCGGGGTCATTTCAGCTCTTCGGCGTAACTCGGCTTCATCCATTTGTTCCAATGAGTCAAAAATTTGCACCGTCATGTTGCGTCGAGGAGTCATTTCAAACCGCCTCCACCGCCGTTTCTAAACGACCACGTAAATTCGTTTGATTTTTTCGTGTCACTTATACATCCACCAACAAAACGCTCATTGGTAGATTATAGGATTATCGGGAATTACCTATAATCCGAGACCATACATAGGACACGGATTAATGCGGATTTTTTTGTAAAAAACAAAAAGCACTTTTGTTTTTCGCAGAATCAAACAGAATTTCAAAAACATTTATTGATGTACCCGTTATTTTATCCGTGGCTATCTGTGTTTATCCATGTCCTATACATATTATACAACAAATAAGGAAAGATTTCACTAAACTTTCGCGCTTCCACACCAGCAGGGATCGTTTCGACCCGGTTTGGAAGACATTAGTTCAAATCATAGCCCTTATCCAAGTTGAAAATTCCCATACATTATGCCATTTAAATACACTTCTGGCCACATTTTTGATCATTCTTATAGAACCTGCCGAAACCCCTGTCAATGCCCTACTCCACCTCATTAAAAATCGTCATTCCACGCTCCGCGTACCGGCCCGAGTTCAAGTACTACTTTGACTTATACTTTAAGAGACATGCCTCCAATGCATAAAGAAATTTGGACAAAAGAACAGACTGAACTATTACCCCTGGTAGGGAACTTTTTATTTGATTTTAAAGTCGAGTCAGGAGACTGCGTTTATGCCAGGTGAGGGCGCCGGCGAGAATAGTCAGGGTAAAAAGACAGCTCATCAACAAGGCCAGGAAAGGGTTGAGGTAACTCGTGTTGCTGTAAGTCAAATCAAGCAGATCGACCGTGTAGGTCAGGGGCGAAAATAGGGCCAGGAAGCGCAATCCTCCGGGCAGATCAGCCAGCGGCATAAATACTCCGCTTAAAAAGATCAGTGGCAACCGGACGATGTTGGAAAGCATCATCACGTTGGCCGGTTTGTCGGTGGGCAGGGCGGAAAACAAGCTGCCCAGGGCGGCGAAACAGAAGCTCCCCGGCAAAAGAGCCAGTAATAGTGTCAAAATTGATCCGGGCTGGACGCCGAGAAAGAAAAACCCGCCGGTGACGATGAGGAGACTGAGCGCCAGGCCGAAAATAAAACCGGCGAGCACGTCGCCAAGAATTAGCAGGGAAAAGGGAGCCGGGCTGGTAAGCAGCCGTTCAAGAGTTCGGGTTCGTGTCTCCCAGGGAGTTATGAAAGGACCGACCGAGGAGCCGGTGAAGAACAGAGTTATGCCCAGGAAAGCGGGCATGAGCTCGGCCGGACCGCTACCGCGGCCAAAGGCAAAGGCCAGGAAAAGAAAGAAGGGAAAAAAGAGACCAAAGATGAGTACCGGCGGTTCGGTGTAGTAAACCCGAACGTTCTTCCAGGTGACGGCCGCCAGTTGCCGCGAGCGCAGAAGTAATTTATTCATCCGTACCCTTCCTAACAGCAGTGCTGTCCCCGGTTAGTCTTACAAACGCGTCCTCAAGGCTTGGGTCGAGAGTGTTCAGGGAAACAATTTCTCGCTCGTGTTTGGCTGCATAATCGCTGAGCGCTTTAATTAGTGGATCAAGAGAGCCGGAGAAAATACGGAATTTCTTACCGGTACCTTCTACTTTTTCAACTTCCGGCAGTCCTTTCAAATCATCAACGGGAACTGGTGAATCTTCAGCTTCCGCAAACACGACTTCCACGGAGCGGGTGGACTGGATGTCAGCCCGCAGATTTTCCGGGCTGTCAATTGCCGCGATCCGGCCGTTGTTAATTACCGCCACCCGGTCACACAACCGGTTGGCTTCCTCAATGTTGTGGGTCATCAGATAGATGGTGACGCCGGTTTCGTTAAGCTCGGAGATTATCGTCCGAATTAGGCGGGCGCTCTGGACGTCCAGGCCGCTGGTCGGCTCGTCGAGAAAAAGCAGTTGTGGTTCGTGCAAAAGCGCACCACAGAGCGCGACTCGCTGACGCATTCCCTTGGAGAACTCTTTTGTTTTTACGTCTTCGACGTCGCCAAGCCCAAATTCCTGCAGCAGGTCGGAGCTGCGTTGTTCTATCTTTGCCGAATCCATTCCGTACATTCGACCGGAGAACCAGAGGTTCTCCCGCGGCGTCAGGTCGGGGTAAGTGTTTACCGTCTCGGGTACGACGCCGAGTTGTTCCTTGGCCGCCGGGGCAGATTTTTCTATGTCGTAGCCCATCACCCGCGCCTCTCCTGCCGTCGGCGGTAGAATTCCCGTCAGCACCCGGACGGTCGTGGTTTTACCGGCGCCGTTGGGACCCAGAAAACCGAAAAAATCGCCGCGTTCGACGCTGAAGCTTATCCCGTTAACGGCCGGGAAATCGTCGTAATATTTTTTTAAATCAGTAACCTCAATCGCTTGTTCGCTATTCATTAAGTGTATTCTCCAAGGCAATGCTCTGGTTGCAGGTATGCTCAATGATAAAGGAGGTATCTTATTATCTTATTCTCGCGGCCATCCAGGCCGCTCCGAGGTTTAAATCGCACAAAGCAAAAACATCCTGTTTATAGTGAGATTTAAAAATCCGATAATAAGCGCCTCCTTCATCTGTAATCGAAATGGAAGAAGACAAGAATCCTTTTAGTTACGCTAAATATGTTAGTTCTAATTATATGTCAAAAACATATAAGACGCAAGTATAAAATTTTGGAGCCGCATACTCTTGAAGAGGGAAGACAAAAAAGGGGGGTGGATTGCGGAGCGGGGGCCGGGGGAGTCAAGGAGGCGAGTGGGCGATGGGGGAGCGGACCGAAGAAAATTACGGATTAGTTGTAGTCTTCCAATATAGCCTGGATGTCAGCGACAGAAGCTACCTCGCCCTGGATCTTTACGTCACCGTTGACGGCCAGTCCCGGCGTGTTCATGACGCCGTAGGACGTTATCTCGTTCAGGTCCTCGATCTTAACCAGTTCGTAGTCGAGGTCCAGGTCCGCAGCCGCCTCACGAACATTGTCCGCCAGGCGTTCGCAGTTCTTGCAGCCGGGGCCTAAAACTTCCAGTTTGACCATTGTAACCACCTCCTGGAGTAATGGACAGGATAAAACTCATCTAAATAATCAGGCCATAAAAATAGCCGGCGAAGCTTGAAATTATCACGACCAGGCAAAAATAAGCAACAGTTTTACGGGTGCCGATGACCGAATGAATTACCAGCAGGTTGGGTAGCGAGACGGCCGGGCCGGCGAGTAGCAGACTGAGCGCCGGGCCCTCGCCCATGCCGGCGTCAAGCAGGCCCTCCAGGATGGGCACCTCGGTCAGGGTGGCGAAGTACATGAAGGCACCGGCCAGGGCTGAGAAGACGTTGGCCGGCCAGCTGTTGCCGCCGACCAGGGTCTGCACCCAGGTCGCCGGCACAATTCCATCCTCACGGCCGGGCAGGCCGAAGAAAAAACCGGCAACCAGGACACCGGCCAGCAGTAGAGGTAGAATCTGACGGGCAAAGCTCCAGCTCTCCTCAAACCACTGCTCGGCCTCGCCGCCTTCGCTGATACAGACGAGGGAAAAGCCGACCAGACCGAGGCCGAAGGGAACCTCCGGAACGTCGGGGAAAAAGTAGGAGAGCAGGCCGATGCCGGCGGCGAGCAAAAATAGTTTCCAGCCCGAAAAATTGAAAAGTTTGACCAGCAGGCCGGCCAGGCCGAGCCCAAGACCGGCAGCCAGCGGCCAGCGGTAGGCGTGAACCGCCGCCCAGAAACCGGGCTGAGCCGGTTCGGCCAGCGTTGCGAGGACAAGAATTCCAACCATTAGAGCAAAATATATTACTGTTTCTGGCAGGGAGCGCTCAAGTTCGTCCGAGTCCATCGCCGGAGTGTCGGTGGTTTCGTTTTCCTCGCCGCGAAAGATGAAGTGCATTGACAGGCCCACGACTATGCCCAGAAGAACAGCGCCAATGGCGCGGGCCAGTCCAAGCTGTAAGCCAAGCACGCGGGCGGTAAGAACAATCGCTAGCACGTTAATTGCCGGTCCCGAGTAGAGGAAAGCGGTTGCCGGGCCGAGCCCGGCGCCCATCTTGTAGATGCCGGCGAACAGGGGCAGGATGGTGCAGGAACAGACGGCGAGCACGCTCCCCGAGACTGAGGCGACGCCGTAGGAAACAACTTTTTTAGCCTCGGCGCCGAGGTATTTTATAATCGCGTCCTGGCTGAGAAAGACGGCCATGGCGCCGGCAATGAAGAAAGTGGGGAGCAGGCATAAGACCACGTGTTCGCGGGCATACCAGCGGGCCAGCTCCAGGGCCGAAAGGACGGCCGCTTGAAAAGCCTCAAAATGAACCGGCAGGTAGTAGAGGCCGAAGAACACCAGGACAAACAGCGCAATGGTTTTACCCTCATTTTTTAACTTCACTTCAGATCACCCGGTCAAACTTAGCCGGCCGCAGAAGAGGCGGCAAGTTCGGGGTTAGACTCAAAATAACCTCTTGTAGAGAGGCATATTCGCACCAGGAAGAGCATCGCGGGCACCTCAATGAGCACGCCGACGACGGCAGCCAACGCCGCTGGCGATCCGGCACCGAAAAGCATAATCGCCACGGCGAGGGCGACCTCAAAGTGGTTGGAGGCGCCGATCATTGAGGCCGGAGCGGCGTCCTCGTAGACAACCCCCAGCAGTTTGGCGGCCAGATAAGCGATGATAAAAATTGAAAATGTCTGCAGCAACAGAGGTATGGCAATCATCACTATATTTAACGGTAGACGAACGATTTCTTCGGCTTCCATAGTAAAAATGAAGGTTAACGTAAGCAGCAGGGCGACCGTAGCTACGTTATCAAGTTTAGGTAGGAACGTTTCTTCGAACCACTGCCGGCTCTTTAAAGTGATCAGAGAGTGGCGGGTGATGTAACCGGCAACCAGCGGCAGGCCGATGTAAACCCCGACCGAGAACGCCAGGTAGCCCAACGGTATCGCTTCGCCGACTCCGGCCGTCATTTCAACCACGCCCGGCACGCCGACAAGCCCGAGCAGCAGTACGCCAAGCGGTGCGTAGAGGAAGAGCATACTGAGAGAGTTGATAGCGACCATAATAAGAGTGTACCCCATGTTGCCTTCGGCGAGATAGCTCCAGACAAGGACCATCGCCGTACAGGGAGCTATGCCCAACAGTATCATTCCGGCCATGTAGCCGTAGGCGACCTCCATTTCCAGCCAGGGGGACCAGATGTGGACCATGAACAGCCAGCCCCAGAAGGCCATAGTGAATGGTTTGATCGCCCAGTTGACAATCAGCGTCAGCAGGACCGGTTTCGGCCGCTTGGTGGCGTTAACTATTTCGCTGAATTCAATTTGAACCATTATCGGGTAGATCATCAGGAACAATAGAACGGCGATAGGCACGTTAACGTCACGAATTTCGTAGTCTATCGCTTCGGCAAAGCCCGGCAGGCCCCAGCCGATCAGGGTTCCCGCGGCGATACAGAGAATCACCCAGACGGTCAGGTAACGTTCGAAGAAAGTTAAACCACGTCCTTTTTCTTCTGCTTTTTCGCTAACTTCACTGCTCATAAGAAATCCCTCCCGAGGGCAAATTTAGCTCATAAATCTTTCTTTATATAAAAAGTTCTTTATAAGGTTAATTTAATTTTTCGGTGATGTCAAGGTATTTTTTTACACTCTGGACCAACCGTTTCACATATGTCCGAGCAAACTAAGTGGGAGGAGTGAAGCTGTTGGGGCCAGGCAGTATTTCCCGGGGAGAAGTCCAGAATCTACCATCGGTTTCGTCATTGCCGGGCTTGACCCGGCAATCCATCTTGAATATACCATAGATTCCGGGTCGGCGGTCACTACGTTCCCTTGCCCGGAATGACGTCGGTAGGTTTTGGGAGAAGTCCAGCGCGACTTGACTTTAGTAGCGAAAGAAAATATAATATTCAGACAAGTTAATGGGGCTGTAGCTCAGTTGGGAGAGCGCATCACTGGCAGTGATGAGGTCACGGGTTCGAGTCCCGTCAGCTCCATTATTCTATTCTCTGGAGTTAATTCTATGAAAAAACAGGACTTGTTGCTCGCCTTACTTTTCCTTCCTTTTCTACTGCTTGCGACGGCACTACCTGTCAGGGCACTTTCCAATTTGACCGAGGTCGAATCAGTACAGATTCAACCCCCGGGGGGTTTTCGTCTCTCGCTTGGGGCTACCTACGAAGAGGAACGTGAACTGTTGGACGGTGAAGAATTCGATAACCTTCGCGTGGCTCCCGTCCGTTTGCGCTATGGTTTATTTGATGACTTTGAGCTGGCCCTGGCGACCAGTTATTCCGATAACCGTGAGGTTGACGAGAGCGGTCTGGACGAGGAAGGTGTGGAGGCAATTGAAGTTTCGGGTAAGTATCGCTGGGGACCTAACCTGGCGGTCACCGCCGGTTTTCGTGGTAAGGGAGAAAACGATGTGTACCCTTTTGGAAATGATGTTCGACAAATCTGGGCTAACGTTCCTTTCAAAACCCCGGCCGGCCCGGGAGCAATTCATTACGAAGTTGGATATACATTTGCTTCAGGAGAGGCTGGTGTGGGAGAGGATTATCGCGACCACTGGAACTGGGGAATCGGTTATTACTTTGTAGTATCGCCCCAGCTGGCTTTGCGCTCGGAAATAGTGGCGCGAGAGCGGACGTTAAAGGGGGCGGAGGATTTACGTGATGTTGTAGTGGGTTTTGACTGGCGTCCCAGCCGCTACAGTACCTACAGGACTCAGCTTCAGTTTGGAGTTGACGACGGCAGCCCTAACTATGGCGTTGGCATTAAATTTTCCTATGATTTTGGCGACCAGGGCCCGGAACCAGAACCGGTTCGGGAAGCCTTCCGTCAGACACCAATATTTGGGCGGGCAGCGCCGGAGCCGGAGGAGCATCTGGTAGTGCCGCCGGCCGGGGACGAACCGGGGGTTGCACCGCCCGGCCCCCTGGATGAAGCGGCGGCACGGGAAGTTTTCGCTATTGTCGACGAGGGATTACGGGCTTTTGAGGAAGAGGATTTTCAGTCGTCGTCGGACCATTTTGAAGAGGCTCGAGAAAAAGACCCGGACAATCCAGACGTGTTGATTAATCTGGCTACAGTCTATTATTTTATGGAAGATTACGAGCGGGCGGCGGAAAATTATCAAAGAGCTGTAGACATAGAGCCGGAAGAAATAACAGCGATGATTGGTCTGGCCGCTTCTAAATATATGCTTGGAGATCAGGAAGCGGCGCTGGAACTCGTTGAGGAAGTGCTTGAGCGTGACCCCGGCAACGAGCAGGCTGAGCAATGGCTGGAAGAGCTGCAGGATGAGGAGTAGTTAGTCTTCTATAAGTTTTCTGATAAATCTTCCCACCACGCCTGCCACAAAAAGAAAAAAGGCCAGAAATCCAAGTTCTTCTCCCCGGCTTAGCTCGTATTCGAGAGTCAGGTAAGAAAATAGAGCTACTGCAGAGGCCACGCACAGTAGCTGTAGGAGCATGATTAAATTTTCTCTGGCTTCCTTATTCAAAAAAATACCTCCCGCGGTAAAGCTCTGTTACCGCTCTACTTGCTTTTGAGGTCAATCTGAAGCTTACTGAATTAAGTTCTTTAAAAAATCTTCAGTCTTCTTCGCTAAATAGGGAACGCTGCTTTTTTAATCCTCGGTCGAGAAAAGGTATTTTTTGTTGAATTTTTTCTATAAGTGTAAAGTGTATATTTTTCTGGTGAACGGCCCACTCAAGATTTTTATCGTGGGACATTCGGTAGACGAAACCATTGATGAAATCCAGCAGCTCCTGGTAGTGTTTCTCAAACTCCGGATCGTCCCGGTTGCGAGACGCACATTCAATATATAAATTTTCCAGCTTCAGTATATCTTCCCGTAGTCGCTGCTTGTCCATACTCGCCTCCCTGAAGTGGCCAAAACCAACCGAAGGGGCTCCCAAATCCCTTCGGTAGGTTCTGTGAAGTGGCTGGTCCCTATCGTCAACAACTATAGATTAGCTAAAATAAGAAAAAATGATAGGGAATTGTTGGCAGGGATTGAAGCATTGATTAGTTAACGGTAAATAGGTAAAATATAACTGGTATGTAGAAGTAAAAGGGCCCGTAGCTCAGCCTGGTTAGAGCAGTCGACTCATAATCGATTGGCCGCAGGTTCGAATCCTGCCGGGCCCATTAATTCAGCTAAAAGTTGAAAGCTAAAAGCAGAAAGCAAAGGCAAAAGCATTGAAACCAGGGTCAAATTCAGCTAAAAGTCAAACCCCAAAACCCCAAAAAATCTGCAAAATCTCTCCTGGGAACGTTATATTCCTCTAAATTAGCCTCATATTAAATAAATGGCTGCAGTAAGCAAATATCTGCTAAGCTTCTTAGCGAAACAAGCTGCTTGGTTATGGCTGCAGGATATCTTCTTCAGTACTACTCTCTATTTTTATTACTGTTCTTTCGACTGTCTCGAACTGCTCGAGGGTGTGGGTAATCTGGTTGCGGATGGCCGTAACCCAGGCTGAGCCACCACCCGGATCGAGTTGCTCAGTGAAGTCGGCGGTTGCCGTGCCTTCCACGAGCTCAAAGGAGAGTAATTGTGTTTCGGTCGGAATTGATGTAGTTATCCCCTCTTCTTTTTCTTCCGATGTTGGTCCTGTAAGCAGGGATTGAAGGGCTGATTTTTCCTTGCCGTTGTCCACCGTAATTTCTCGTTCTATCGGTGCAAGTTCTTCCTGACCGTCTTCAACCGTCATGAAGTAAAGGATTACCGGTGTAGTTTCCGCTTCCTCTATTTTGGGGGGATAGGCTTCTTCCCAGCCGGGAGTCACGAAAAGATAACCCAGGTAAAGGCCGGCGGCGACAAATACAAGTAGAAGGAATAATTTTTTATACATAATTGACTCCGTTTCTTATTGAAGATGGTCATTGAACCAGTTTGGATTAAAAAGTCGAACAAAATTTCAATTGTCAGCTCAGTAATATTTTACTTTAACCTGTGAAATGATGATACATCAATTTGATGAAAATGTAAGGGGGAGGTTAAAGACTACAAACTTGTTGCTTTTCTGTTATACTTTTGCAAATTTACATAATCACTAAAGTTAAAGGGGGCTTTTTGAATGAGTAAGAAGAAGGAAATAGACTGGTATGAGAACTCGACTCAACCGGGGAGTGCGGAGGCAACGGAGATTCTTGAGACCGTGCCCCGGGGAGTGGGTCGGGAAGCGCGCAACTTTCACCGGCAAATCCCCGGTTACCGGCAGACACCGCTGAAGGGGTTGAATACCCTGTCGGAGATGCTCGGTCTGGGGGGGATCTGGGTCAAGGACGAGTCGCAGCGGCTGAACCTTAACTCGTTTAAGGCGCTTGGAGGCGCTTTTGCTATCTACCGGTTTCTAAAGCGGGAACTTGATCGTGAGGACGAGGAGGTACCGTTTGAAGAGTTAAAAGCTGAGTCGGTGTCAGAAGATGTGAGTGAGACTGTTTTTGCGACGGCGACGGACGGGAATCACGGTCGCGGCGTTGCCTGGGCGGCGGATAAGCTGGGCTATCGCTCCGTGATCTACGTGCACGAGAATACGAGCCAGGCCCGGATAGAGGCGATAGAAAGCTACGGCGCCGAGGTTGAGATTATTGGCGGGACCTACGACGACGCCGTGGAACAACTCAGCAGCGACGCCGAGGACCAGGGCTGGCAGATAATATCCGATACTTCGTGGCCCGGATACGACGTCATACCGGCCTGGATAATGCAGGGTTATACCACCATGTACGTGGAGGCCCAGGAGCAGCTAGCCGGAGTCGGATTTGACCGACCCACGCATGTTTTTGTGCAGGCTGGAGTGGGTTCGCTGGCTGCTTCGGTGCTTGCCTACTACGAGGGTTTGCTCGGTGAGGAGCGGCCAAAAACCGTGGTTGTGGAACCATCGCGTGCGGCCTGTATTTACGAATCTATTCGTGAAGGAGAGCTGACAAAGTTCGCCGGTGACCTGGATACAATAATGGCCGGTCTGGCCTGTGGTGAAACCAATCCAATGGCCTGGGATGTACTTAAGAATTGTGGAGATTACTTTGTTTCCTGTCCTGATTTTGTGGCGGCTAAAGGGATGCGAGTTTACGCCGTTCCCGTCGAGGGGGATCCGTTCGTAGTTTCCGGAGAATCGGGAGCGGTAACCCTGGGGCTGTTAACGTTCATAATGGAACATCCGGAACTCAAACCCCTGCGCGAGGGACTTGGGCTTGGTCCCGACTCACAGGTGCTTCTTTTGAATACCGAGGGCAACACCGATCCAATTTATTTCCGTCGGGTCGTCTGGGAGGGAACCAATCCGGTGCCGGACAAGTTTCGTCTGCTCAGCGATTGACTTGAGGTGTTTTTTTGTGCTAACCGGCGTAGGCGGTGGGGAGCTGCTGCCAGCGGGTGGTAAAAGCGGGCGAAAGGTGGTTTCTCTCCATGCTCCATTCTTTTTCCAGACCTTCCCCCAGCAGCTGGAGCGAATTTTTACCAAATTGGCTGTTGATTTCGTCGAAGGTGGCCATAAGCTTCTCGTCGGCGAGAGACGCTTCCGCTTCCGTCAGACTTCTCTGTACTTTATCCCGGGGCAGTAGGTCACTGAGGACGACGCCTGCCTTATGATAGCGGTAGCCGGGTTGATAGATTTCTTCCAGGCAGCGAGAAGCTTTGCGGGCGATTACGTGCGTCGAGTCAGTCGGTTGGGAGAGGCCCCGCAAAGTTAAGTTACCGTAATTTTTTCCTTCCTCAAAGCGACTGGTGCGGATAAAAACCTGTACCGCACCCGTGCACTGGCCTTCGTCGCGAAGCCTTTCACAGGCGCGGCGTGTGTAAGTTACCACGGCTTCGCGGAGATCCTGGAACTCAGTTATTTTCTCGCCAAACATACGGGAGCAGGTGATACGTTTCTTAGGGTCGCCTCCGGGTTCTAACGGTATACAACTAATCCCCTGAAGTTCCCTTTTGCGTCGTAGGCCGGTGACGGTAAGATTCTTCCGCGCCCAGCGGGAACTGCAGTTGCGCAGGTCGAGGGCAGTGTTGATTCCTGCCTGGCGGCAGGTGCGGGCGTAGGCTGAGCCGATTCCCCAGACGTCCTCGACGGGTAAATCGGCGAGCACAGCTTCCAGGTCCTTCCAGTCGGCGGTATTTTGCACGTCCTCCCGTTCCTCTCCCTTAGCCTGCTCCATTGCCACCTTGCAGAGGGTCTTGGTAGGAGCAACAGCCACGGAGACAGGGATTCCCGTCCATTTTCTTACGGTCCGCGCTATTGTGCGTCCGTAATTCGTGAGGTCCCGGTGTCGGGAGTCGGACAGGCGGAGGAACATCTCGTCTATTGAGTAGGCTTCCAGGTCAGGGGAAAACTGTTTCAGGGTGTTGCGGACCCGGCGGGACATGTCGCCGTAGAGCGTGTAATTGCTGGAACGAACGGCGACGTTGTTTGCCTCAATTACGTCCTGTTTCTTGAAGTAGGGGTCGCCAAGTTCAAGTCCCAGCTGACGCGCTTCGGGGGTTAGAGCAATCAGGCAGCCGTCATTGTTGGACAGGACAACGAGGGGACGATCGCGTAGAGCCGGCTGGAAGACCCGCTCGCAGGAGGCGTAGAAACTGTTACAGTCGACCAGCAAGAAGTGGCACTCTTCAGAGCTGGTGGATGACATAGGTGGCCACACCCCAGATTCTGAAGTCGCTTTCCGGGTTGATTTTCAGGTTTTCGTAATCGTCGTTTTCGGAGAATAGATAGAAGTCTTCTTCCTTTTTGACGAGTCGTTTTACAGCCAGTTGGCCGTCGAGGACGGCGATAACGATTTTACCTTTGGTTGGTTCCAAAGACCGGTCGACGACGAGGATGTCGCCGTCGTGAATACCGGCGTCAACCATGGAAGCGCCGGAAACGCGGACGAAGAAGGTGGCGGTGGGGTTGTCAATCAGGTGCTCGTTGAGGTCGATTCGTTCTTCCATGTAGTCTTCGGCGGGGGATGGAAAACCGGCGGGACAAGCGGCTTCGGCCATGGGCAGCTCCAGCTCCGTCGACGTGTCAGCCGGCTGTATTTCGGTTATTACCAGTTCATTTTCGCTCATTTTTACCACCGGAGAATCAAGAGTAGCTCGCAGATTAGCGCAGATGATCGCAGGTTAAATTCCAAATAATGTGAACTATAGATTTCACGAGTGAAGTGTAAATCAAATTCCATCAAAATCAAGCTGCCGCTCCGAAAAAAACAAGCGAATTTTCGCATTTGATCATTTGATCATTTCATCATTTTCGAAAATGCGCAATTGTTTGTGGCGGAGGGGTTAAGAAGGTTCCGCGTATATTTTAGATGTGATAAAATTATGTGAATTTCTAACAGATGAGGTGCTGCTATAGTGAATTTGGGTAATTTTGGAGCGAGATTACTTGAGGAAGTGCCCGCTGATTTTGCCTGTGAGTGGGATAACGTCGGCTGGTCGGTAGGACCACTTTCGCAGCAACTGACCGGCGTTATGGTAAGTGTTGATCCTTCGCCGGAAGCGGTAGATGTCGCGCTGGAGAAGAACTGCAACCTGCTTTTCTGTCATCATCCGCTTCTTTTTGAACCGGTCAAGCAGCTTGTAGAGTCTAACCCACCGCAGAATCTGGTGTTGAAAGCAGCCCGCGAGTCACTGGGCATTTTTGCGTTGCATACCAACGCCGATGCCTGTCCGGGGGGATTAAACGATATTTACGCCGATTACCTGGACCTGCAGGAGCGGCAACCGGTTCAGCTGGTAGCTGAGGAGGAACCGGCGGCAGGACTCGGACGGGTGGGGGATTTGGCGGAGACAGTTACTGTTCGGCAGCTGGAGAAAAAATTGAGCACTCGGTCCGAGATTAGCTATTTTCGTCGTGTCGGCGACCCGGAAGCTAAAGTTACCCGTCTGGCGCTTTGCACCGGCAGTGGCGGCGAGCTGATTGAACGTCCTTCGGTCGTCGAGTCCGATCTCTTTATTACCGCTGATCTCAAGCACCATGACGTCGAAGCAGCACGGGCACGTGGTTTAAACCTGATAATTCTTGATCATTACGAAATGGAACAGGTTTTCCTGGATTTTGCGCGAGAGTTGTTGAAAAAAAAGTTAAAAGTATCAGAAGCGATCCATTACTTTGAGAGAAAAAATCCTTACCGACACACTGTCCAACATAAATTTTTAACCAACCGGGAGGAAAAATAGTGAGTGTATCAAGGAAGCTAAAGGCAGTAGAGAAGTTGCAGGAAGTAGACCTGGAGATTGATCGGCTGGAAGAGTTGGACGAAAAGATTCCCCGACAGATAGAAGAGGAGAAACAGTCCGTAGAGGTCATGGAAGAGCAGCTTGAGGAGTTAGAAGAGCAGCGGATGGATCTAATAAAACGTCGCGACGCCAAAGAGGTCGACGTTAAGCAGTATGAAGAGGATATCGAGAAGAAAGAAAGTGACCGTTTTAACGTTAGCAAGCAGGCGGAATACGAGACGATAAACGAAGAGATTGAACGGCTTGAGAAAAAGGTTGAGGAGGCCTCGGAACAGTATCTCGTTCTGGACGAGGAGATCGAGCAGGTTGAGGGGGAAATAGCCGAGATGAAGACACGCGTGCAGGAGGCACAGGGAGAAATCGATAAGTTTGTAAAAGAACGTGAGGAGCAGCTTGAAAAAAACAAGGAGAAGTTGGAGAAGCTTTATTCCGAGAGGGAAAAATATCGGGAAAAATTGGAAAGTCTTGATTCCGGGTTGTTACGTCGCTACGATAGGATTAAGAAGAAAAAGACGCCGGTTTTGGTGCCCATAGTTGATCACACCTGCGACGGCTGTCACGCTCGCATCCCGGCCCAGCGTATAAACGAGGTGCGACAGTTGAAGGACATTTATTATTGTGAGAGCTGTTCGCGTATGATTTTCTGGCAACAAAAAGACGAATCTGAGTAATAGGTAGAGATAGGTGGAAACTACAGTGTCAGGCTGGGAACGGTATTTTTTTAAAGGAAAGAATGACAACCAGCCCAAGAAAGTCTGGGTCGCGGTTGACGACGAGGGTCGTCCGCAACGCGAGGATGGACTCGCCCGGATGAAATATCAAAACTCCGAGGAAGCAAAGGTTTACAACGCCAGTCCAGCCAATTTAACCCCAATTGCGAAAGCAGACGAAACCGGTGGTTCGGAGCCCGAGCTTGAACCGGGTGAGGTAGAGGTGCGTCGCGGCTGTCCTGACTCCGTCGACCCACCGCCAATGCCGGACGGCGTTGATATTCTCATCTATACGGACGGCGCCACTTCATCCGCCACTCACCAGGGTAGTGGTCCAACCGGGATAGGGGCAGTGTTCTGGGACGGAAAAAACTACAAAGAGCTAAGCCAACCGCTGGGACGTGCTACCAACCAGGTCGCCGAACTGGCGGCTATCCGGCAGGCTCTGGAAGAGATTCGAACTCCCGAACGGTCAATTGTCCTGCGAACTGACAGTCAGTACGCTCAAAAATCTTTGACCCAGTGGATACATAACTGGAAACGCAACGGCTGGCAGAACTCAAGCGGACAGCCGGTTTCAAACCAGTCACTCATTAAGGAGATCAGCAGACGAATGGAAGATTTTAAAGATTTGAAAATTGAGTGGGTCGAGGGGCACGCCGGAGAAGAACTCAACGAGCGTGCGGACGAGCTGGCCGTGCGGGCTGTGGAAAAATGTTGAGATCTGACCTGGTCGGGGAACTGGCAGATGAGATGGAGGTGAGCGAGCGCGAAGCGCGCCAGCTGGTTAAACATTTTTTCAATTCAATCGGGAAAATACTGGAGGAAGAGGGGCGATTAGAGCTGCGCGGGTTTGGAGTTTTTGAGTTGCGTCAACGGAAGGGGCGCATCAGTCAGAATCCGCTGACGGGAGAAGAAACGGAAGTTCCGTCGCGCCAGGTGCCGGTTTTTAAGCCGGGGAAAGATTTAAAAGAGGCGGTGCGCCAGAGTAATGATTAAAGGGATATTTTTTGATCTGGACGGTACGCTGTATCTTTCCACTCCAATTCTCCACTCTGCCTATGCCGAAGGAATAGAAAGTTATAACGAAGCCAGCGGTCGCGGGGTAAGGATTCCAACCGAGCAGGAGGTGCTGGAGCAGGTGGGTAATCCCGTCGAAGAGATTTATGCCAACCTCTTCCCAGAACTGGTCCCCGAGGAACGAGATAAGATGACGCGGCGGATAGTTAGCAACCTGCTTAAAAAAATCAACAGCCGGGGCGGTCGGTTAGTCGAGGGGATTCCGGCAGTGCTGGATCAACTAAGCAGCAAATACAGCCTGGCCCTGGTAACTAACGCCCAGAAGGCATACATGGACGCTGTTGTGGAGACGTATGAGCTGGGCAAATATTTTTCTTCAATGATTTGCGCCGGTGAGATAGAGACCAACGACAAGGCTCGCTTGATTGAAATCAGTCTAAAGCGCCTGGACCTGGAAGCGGAAGAGGTGGTGATGGTCGGCGACCGGATTTCCGACCGAAAGGCAGCGGAGCAAGCAGGGACAGGCTTTATCGGCTGTAGTTTTGGTCACGGTTCAGACGGTTCGATAGGCGAATTAAAGGTTGATTCGTTAAAAGAAATAGAAGCGCTGCTTAATGATCAGTTCCTGTAGCTAATCAAACCCTCTCCAAAATCCTTTCCCCCTCACCCTAGCCCTCTTCCTCCAGGGGAGGGGGGACTCTTCGGAGAGGTTCTATATTAACGGGGCAGGGGGAGGACCCGCCAGTAGTAGTTGCCCCGGTGCTGGACGAGGAGCAGCACGTCGGTGGCCCCTGTCTCGATCTGTCGTTCCAGGAAGCTTCGAAATTCATCGATGCTTTCGACCGGTCTGCGATCTACTTCAACTATTAAATCGTTCTCCCGAAAACCTCTTTCATAAGCAGGCGAAGCAGGGTCAATTTCTGTGATCTTGAGAACCGGTCTGGCCGGGCTGATGTTATACTGTTCGGCGGCTTCTTCCGCGGGAACCTCTTCCAGGCGAAGGCCAAGGTCCTCAAAGACGTCAGCCTCCGGCTCAGTTGGATCCTCGGGCTCGACAGTAGCTACCTCTTCGTCGATGGGAACCTCACCCAGAGTTACCGTAATTTCTTTTTTCTCATCTTCGCGAGCGATTAAAATAGAAACCTGCTCACCAATATCACGCGCTAAAACTTTGCGCTGTAAAGCCGAGGGAGAGTCAACCGGTTCGTCGTTAAATTCGAGAATCAGGTCGCCGTGGCGGAAGCCTGCTTCTTCGGCCGGGCTTTCCTCAGCAACTTCGGCGATGAGCACTCCCTTAGCGTGGTCAAATTGTTCGGCCAACTCGGGAGTAAGCTGTTGTATGACAACCCCCAACCAGGGGCGTTTGGGGTGGCCGTATTCAATCAGGTCCCGGGCGGTTCTTTGGGCCATATTACCGGAAATGGCGAAGCCAATGCCGACGTTGCCGTGGGTGCCGTCGGTGGCGATGGCTGTGTTGACGCCGATTACCTCGCCTTCAATATTAACCAGCGGACCGCCGGAGTTGCCGGGGTTAATGGCGGCATCGGTCTGGATTAAATCTTCGTATTGACCGATACCTATCGTGCGATGCAGGGCACTGATATGACCGACGTTTACGGTGTCGCGGTATTGAAAGGGAGCACCGATGGCGATCGCCCACTCGCCGACCTTAACACGATCGGAATCACCGAACTCAGCCGTGGGCAGGCCTGTCTTATCGACTTTTATAACAGCCAGGTCGTTGTGAGGGTCGACAGCCTTTACTTCTGCCTCAACTTCAGTTCCTTCTTCGAGTTCTACTTCTATTTTATCGGCTTTTTCGACGACGTGGCGGTTGGTCAATATGTAACCATCGGAATCGACTATAATGCCGCTCCCCAGGTTTTCGACGTCTCTTTCAAAGGGATGCTGGAAGAAACGCTCAAAGAAGGGATCGTCAAATCCGGGAAAATCTTGAAATGGGAAGCCCCTCTCTCGGACTCTTGTGCGGGTGATGATGGAGACAACAGCCGGGCGAACGCGCTGGGAAGCGTAATTGATAGCAGTCTCTATCTGTTTGGCGGTCTGGATGGCCTCGTCCGGACGCTCGGGTTCCTCATGTTCTGTCAGCGCTGTGGAATCCGAGTTGTTAGCCCAACTAATCAAATCAGTCTCGTGCTGGAGGCTTCCTATTAAAAATCCGAGGGAGAGGGCGAGAACAGCCAGCACCAGTAGCTTCTGCTTGTCAGTATCCTCCAAAAAAGTAATCATCATAACTTCCTCCCGTAATTTGTTTAGATTTCCTATACTATTTTATCAAAGTAATAAGAAAGTCACCACAGACCAGTGGTATTGAACAAAGCTCATGGGGAGCTGAAAGTCGACGCTCAATGGTCGAAAGTCAAATTCAAGGTCAAAGTCACTGGATTGCCCGGTCAAGTCTTGGGACGTTATTCGTTCCGGGCAATGACGAGAAGTGGGGCTGGATTGATCGGTTGGAAATGATGGAATTATTTTGCGGTTCTGTCAGAACGAGGTGTTGGAAGTTGGTGGAAGAAAAAAATAAAAAGCTGCTGATCATCTCTGATCTCCACGGCAACTATGAGGCGCTCAAGACGGTATTGGATACCAGGATGGCGAGAGAAGCGGAGGAAATTTACTGTTTAGGAGACATTGTCGGCTATGGCGCCTCGCCGGGTAAGTGTGTAGAGGAAATACGAAGCCGCGGGGCGAAAGTAATTCTTGGTAACCACGACGCCCTGGTGACGGGTCGAATTTCCTTTCAAGAAGTAAATATTCTGGCGGAGCAGGCGGCTCGCTGGACGCAAAAGCAGCTTACCGATCGGCAAATAGAATATCTGCGTGAGCTGCCGGTCAAACTGCGGTCGGGAGAGTTTATGTTTTATCACGGCAGTCCCTCGAGACCTCTGCGTCAGTACGTGGAAACGCCCTGGGATTTCAGGCGGGCCTGGAGCCAGGTCCACGACTGCCTTTTGCTCGGTCTGGGTCATCTGCACAAGCCCCGCTTAGTACGGGGCCGGCGGGGCGAAGAACTTCAGGCCGTGAAAGTGAAATACGAGGAGCCGTTTGAATTTGCCGAGGACGAGGTAGGAGTTTTCAACCCGGGGAGCGTCGGCCAGCCCCGGGACGGCGACTCGCGGGCCGCTTGTTGTCTGGCCGAAGTTGTGGGGAAAAATATTAAATTAAGCTGGCAGCGGGTGGAATACGACGTGACCGCAGCTGCAGACAGAATAGTTGAGGCCGGTTTGCCGACACGGCTGGCCGACAGGTTGTTCAAAGGACGGTGATTAATTTTTTGAAAATTGATCGACGAAGGTCAAAGATAACGTTTCTGCTTTTAAGCCTCCTGGTGCTTCTTTATCCTGTTCAATCCCGGGGTTCAGAGGAAACAAAACTTACCGCCGAGGTGCGTCAGCAGGCGGCGGAGGAAGGAAGCGTCAGAGCACTTGTTAAGCTGGATCTGCCGCTGCAGCCGGAGTCGCGGTTATCGGTACAGCAGCGGGAAAGCCAGCGCCGGGGGATCCGGCGGGGCCAGAAAAAGGTTGCTGCAAAAGTTGCCGAAACCGGGGGGCTGGTCAAACAGCGTCTGCAGTCAAGCTCCCTGATGGCAGTTGAAGTCGACGAGGCCGGTCTGGAAAAATTAGGCCAGCTGGAACTGGTCGAATCGGTAAGCAAAGAACCGGTGCTAAAGATTCAGGCGGAAGCCAGCCTGGGAACAAGCGGCCCCCACATCGGATCGGCCGCTCTTCACGACACGGCAACCGGGGAGGACCTGATCATTGCCGTACTGGATACCGGGATTGACACTCACCCGGCCTTTTCCGGGAGAGAGAGGATTGTCGGTGAGGTCTGTTACCTGAGCGACAATGAGGGCCAATGTCCTAACGGTGAACCGGAACAGGAGGGACCGGGAGCGGGGATAGATCAGGACCCGGACGGTCATGGTACGCATGTGGCTGGAATAGCGACAGGGCAATTTGTGGGGGCAGAAGAGTTGGAAAATAGTAACGATGACCTGGATACCGGCGTGGCTCCCGGCGCCGATCTGCTGGCAGTGA
>CAZMIT010000013.1:0-25283 GCA_964566495.1 uncultured bacterium
CAAAATTAAGAGACCACTCCTCGGTGAAGTGTACACTGCGCTCACCGGCCGTGAGGGGGGAAGAAAAGAGGAAACAAAGTAAAACTAATAAGGTGAGTAAATACTTGTCTGGTGCTTTCGATATCATTGTGGACTCCGATCCGCAATCCATTTTTGCGATCTTGAACGATAACCGTTTAAAATTCAAGTTGGATTCCGGATGGCGCTCCCTTCGGTCGCCTGTCCGGAATGACGTGCTGGGTCGATGGAGTCCGGCTCGTAGGCTGGAATGACGTCAAATTCAAGATGGATTCCGGGGCGCGCTTCCTACGGTCGCTTGCCCGGAATGACGCCAGCAGTGTATTACGCTCTTCAGTCAACTTCCCATGCTGGTCCGGCTGGTTCATTTGCTTGGTATAACGGAATAAAAACCATTGCTGGGCAACAGCGCTAAATAAACAGGAAAGTAAAAGCCGGGAGGGCTTTAGATTCACTCGGCTTCTTCGGAGACGAAGTCCTGCAGAATCTTGCTGCGCGAGGGGTGGCGAAGCTTATCGAGCGCCTTGTTCTCAATCTGGCGAATACGTTCGCGGGTGACCTTGAACATGTTACCCACCTCTTCGAGGGTACGCTCGTAGCCGTCGTCGAGACCGAAGCGGAGGCGAATTACCTGTTCTTCACGCCAGTCAATACTCTTGAGGACCTCCTCGAGTTGTTCCTGGAGGAGTTCGTCGGAAGTATTCTTCATCGGCGACTCGAGCTTCTTGTCCTCGACAAAATCGCCGAGACTGCTCTCGCCGTCGTCGCCGATAGGGGTCTCGAGGGAAATCGGATCCTGGGAAATCTTGAGGATATTCTTGACCCGTTCCTCGTCCCAGTTAAGGGCCTCGGCAATCTCGTCGGGCTGGGGCTCGCGGTTGTTCTCCTGAACAAGCTCGCGAGCAACCCGAAGAACCTTGTTAATCTGCTCAACCATGTGGACGGGAACGCGAATAGTGCGAGACTGGTCGGCAATCGAGCGGGTAATCGCCTGGCGAATCCACCAGGTAGCGTAAGTGGAGAACTTGAAGCCCTTGCGGTATTCAAACTTGTCGACGGCCTTGGTCAGGCCGATGTTACCTTCCTGGATTAGATCGAGGAAGGAGAGGCCGCGGTTGGTGTAGCGCTTGGCGATGCTGACGACCAGGCGCAAGTTAGCGCTGACCATCTTGTTGTGGTACTTGCGCATCTTGTTCTCGGCCAGCTGAATTTTGTGATAAGCTTTACGCAGGTCACGTTCATGGAGATTAAAACGTTCCAGCTTTTCCTCAGCTCGACGGGCCAACCGAATAAGTCGTTGAGAAAAACGGCTAATGTTCTGCCAGCGATATTTACTTCCTTCCTCCCACTTGCGCCGGGCCTCGTGATCGTCACGAATGCGATTGTAAAGCTCAAGCAGCTGATTAGGGCTGCGGTTCAAACGCTTTCTTATTTTCTGTTCAAAGCTCTTCAACTCCTCAAGTGCTTCGACTGTTTCCCTGATATCATCTGCCCACCTAAAAACGAGATCCTTATTTATCTCCAGCTCCTCGAAAGCGTCGTAAAGCTTACGCTGGAGCTTTCGCTGCTTTTTAACCAACTCCCGTTTTTGGGTCTCGTCCTTGGTCTCAATCAACTGTTCGTAATTCTTATCAAGGCGCGCCCGGTATTGAATAATCCTATTGCGAGCCGTCTCAATCTTGTCGAACCAGTAGTTAACATCGTCCTCCTCCAGACGCTGTGTTTTTTTAACCTGAACAAGTTTTTTCAGGCTAATTTCGCGGTCGAGAACTCGCTTGGCCATGTTAATATATTTTCGAGCGGCATAAGAAGTCCCCAACACGGCTTCCATAACCCGACGCTTACCAAGCTCAATTTGTTTTGAAATGTGAACTTCTTCTTCGGAGGAAAGCAACTCATGGTTACCAATTTCCTTGAGATAAAGGCGCACCGGATCGGTAAGACCATCTTCAATTTCATCTTCGTCCCGCTGCAGCAAACCTAACTCATCAGGGAAATCATAGCCAGTATCGTCACTAATAATCTTTACTCCCTGGTCTCTGAGGAAAGTAATGATATCGTCGACGTGATCAGTTTCCGTGGATTCATCGGGAAGAATTTCGTTCAGTTCTGTATAAGTTATATCTCCCTTTTCCTGAGCTATATCCAGGACTTCGTCCATACCTTCGAGTTCACTAATTTTGTCTTCGACTTGCTGCATGGGCAGCGACCCTCCTGTTTTCGATTAGATATCCTGTTCTTCCTGACGCTTCATCTCAATAGTCTGTTCGAGGAGCGCTTTCTTGGCCTCATCGAGGCTCCCGGGATCGCTTTCCTTGTCCTGCTTGCTTAAAGCACGTGCAAGTTCAGACCGTTCCCGACGAATTGATTTGTTTTTAACCATTGTTGCAACTTCCAGTGGATCAATATCAGCGGCAAACTCCGCCGATTCTTCATTACTAAGCAATCCGGCAAGATAAGAGTGATGCTCCGCCGGTGTCTCCTTCAGCCACTTTTGAGGTGAGAACTGCTCGCCCCGATTTTTTATTTCAAAAAGCGCCCCTATTATTACTTTACTACGTTTAGAGGAAAAGTCCTTTTTTGAAATTTTATTTATTGCGTCTTCAAATTTTTCAGGGTGCTGAGCGAGGCTCACAAAAAATATTTCTTCCAGCGTCTGACCGCTTTGTTCCTGCAGCCGCTGACGCAATTGTCTATTTTGCCCCCGATTCAGTGACGACAACTGCTGAAAGAGAAAGGCTTCATCGGCACCCATCCGCGTCGCCAACCACTTGATAGCCTCTTCTTTTTGTAGCTGGCCGGGCAACTTATCAATCAACGGCATTAGCACATTTATTATTTTTTCTTTTCCCGTCGCCGTTTGCACATCAATTTCCGCGCACAACCAATCGTATAAAACCTGCAGAAAGGGGCGAGCATTATCCAGTAGCTCACGAAACCTTTCACTAGAGTCAGCCAGAACATCGGCGGGGTCACTGCCTTCGGGCAGGATGACTACTCGCGGTCGGACGCCGTTGTCCAGTGCCACCTCGCCCCCGCGGCGGGCCGCTTGCTTTCCCGCCTCATCACCGTCGTATACAAGCACCAGCTCATCAATATATCGCTTCAGCAACTGTACCTGCGAGGCAGTCAGCGCCGTACCCAGGGCGGCGACAGCATTTTCAAATCCTTCCTCGTGACAACGCATTACGTCAGTATAGCCCTCCATAATCAGACAACTCTCCTGTTCCCTGACACGAGAACGAGCCTGGCAGAGCCCGTAGAGCAGGTGACTCTTTGAAAAAATAGGAGTTTCCGGCGTGTTAAGATATTTCGGCGTGTCGTCGGAGGTATCCAGAGCCCGTCCGCCAAATCCAACAACTCGACGCGATAGGTCGTGAATTGGAAAGATAACTCGATCCCTAAACATATCAAACACATTATCGTTACTAACGCTTATCAGACCCAGTTCATGTGCTTTTTCCACATCCCTGCCGTCCCGTTTTAAAGCCCGCAGTAAATTATCCCAGCCCGGGGGTGCGTAGCCAATTTCAAACTCCTCCAGCGTCTCCTCACTAAACCCCCGTTCAAGCATATACTCCCGCGCCTTTTTGCCCACATCAGAGTTAAAAGCGTAGCGATACTTATCAGCCGCATACCGATTCAATTCAAAAAACTGCTGGCGACGACTCCTTACCTCAGCACCTTCCTTGCTCTCGGGAAGTTCCACACCGGTCCGCTCGGCAAGCTGCCGCATTGCTTCAGGAAACTCACAGTTCTCCATCTCCATAACAAAGGAGAAGACGTCGCCCCCTTTACCACAGCCAAAACACTTAAATATCCCCATCTCGGGAGTCACGGCGAAAGAGGGAGTATCCTCGTTGTGGAAGGGGCAGAGCGCCCAGTAACGTTTCCCCTTCTGCTCCAGTCTAACGTAGTCCCGCACAACTTCAGATATATCCAGCCGGTCACGTATCTGTTCCTTGGCCTGTTCCCAGTCTCGCTCAACACTCACTGAAGTAGCTCCCCCTGTAAACGTTGAAAACCATTTTCGCGCCAGAACGTATCTTTAAACCGCTTGTCCCGCCAGGGTTTTTCGACCAATCCTTTGAGCCCGCAATGATTATCCAGGCAGCGCTTACAGTCATCCTGACAGCCTTCGACGGGGCGGAAAGATTCTCCCGTAGAGTTGCGATAACTGAGCGGCAAATAATCGGAATAGGGGCGCTCGAAACTACCGAATCTGTCCTGCAGACTCGAGTCACCGAGCACTCCCAGGCTAAGTCCATAAGTTTCACACATCCCCGCCAGCTCACAAAGCACCCGGTGGCGTACCGCAGATCGCACCTGCCACCAACCGGAACGCTCTTCGACAGCTTCAAAGCACTCCTCATGAGGCTGTACATACTGCTCATGCAGCGCTGAAGGGGCCTGCAGAAACCTGGTTACAAGGTGAGGAATGTCACGCTCAGCGGCTTCTTTTACAATCTTTTCCAGTCTCTCAAACAGCTGCTCGCCCACCGGGGCGATTGGATCCAAGCGCAGTACACCGTTAATTCCCAGCCGGCGCACTCGCTCCAAAACATCCAAGCGCTCCAACCAGTAGGGTACTTCTCCTTCGCGATTCAGCGGATCAACGCTAATTTGTACACGAGCATGGGGGAGATACTCCATCATTGCCAGCACTTCGTCCGGAACATGGTAGCGGGTTACAAGCTCAAGCGGCAGGTTGTTTAACACACATATCTGCGTCAGTTTCTCGGCCAGACCGTAGCGATCATTTATTGGCTGGAAGGGGTCGGTAAAAGGGGAGAGAACAACCGGCGGAACCAGACAGAGATTACTCAATCGATCCCGGAAATGCTCGGGATAGTTGGAATATACGGTGATAATCATTTCTTCTGTTCCCAGGCGATGCAGGCCAGGAAAACTGCGCAAAAAACAGAACTGACAGCGCGAAACACAACCTATGTAGGGGACGAGTACCAGCCGGGGGGAGGGCAACGGTTGATAAAAAGGGGACCAGCCCTTGAGGGGACCCTCAACCTCCCGGCGGATGTGCAAACAGGGATCCCGGTGCACGGGTTCCCGGGCTCCACCAGATAATTCAGCTCGTTTGAACTCCTGAACAAAAGCCATCCTTACCTCCACGATTCGCATGAAAAACTTTCGGCAAGCAAAATCATCTACTAAATTTTATCATAATCTCCGCCTTTATCGGACAGAGAATTCGGCCAAAAATTTCTCATCATGTTATTATTGAAGCCTCCCCCAAAAAAGCCTTCTAACCCAGAAAGAAAGCGCCGTGTAATTTTTTTTAGACTGGACTTGCTTTTACTCTTGACAATTATTTATGGATGACCGATAATAAAAACCTGACAAAAAAACACAATTGGTCATAAATTTAGATAATAATGACACATTTGATTATTTAAGTGCTCTGAGATATTATATCTGCTGAAAAGATATCGATATACTTTTAATTGCCAGCAACTCTCCACTTTTTCATTGAACGGAGAGCCCATTACCCAAATAGCAAGGTGATAGCATGAAACAAGATAACCTTTCAACCTCAATTTTGAACCAGGAACACGACGCCTGTGGAATTGTTGCTCGTTTCCGAAAGCGCAATCTTGGAGGTAGCGGTGGCACCTACGGAGTACTCCAGCGAACCCTGGACAGCATGGCGCGCCTGCAGCAACGAGGCGGTAGCATCCAGACCGACTGGGGAACCGACGGCGACGGCGCTGGTGTCCTCACCGATATCCCTGACTACGTCTGCAGACGAGATCTGGCAGCCGCCGGGCTAAATGAAAAACTGGCCGGCAGTCTTGCTCTTGGTGTATTTTTCCTCGACCAAAACAGCCCTGATGAAGCAATCGACCAGATTAAAAATCATCTGGCCCAACAGGATCTGGAGGTGCTTTACGATCGGTTTGTTCCCACCCGCCCGCAGTATCTGGGACCGGCAGCTGCAGCAAAAGAACCAAAAATTGTTAGAATCGGACTATTAATTAAAAATCCCCGCCGAGCGACTAAGAAGTTATTTGAGGCCCGGGTCGATATTGAGCGTGAAATGAACGGCGTTCACGTGGTCAGCCTGAGCGCCAGCTCGCTTGTTTACAAGGTCATGGGAACGGGAAAAACATTGCAGCAGTATTACCCGGAACTACATAACTCACAATACAAAACTCACCTGGCCATCGGCCATATACGCATGTCAACGAACACTGAGCCCGACTTCCGACTGGCACATCCCTATGGCACCATGGTTCACAACGGCGAGATAAATACAATTGATCGCCTGATTGAAAGAGCCGACGCGCTTGGCATTCCGCTTCCAAAAAACGCCAGCGACACCATGGTTGTCGACCGTATCCTGCAATATCTCATCTCACAAATAGACTGCACACTGGCCACAGCTTACCGGATGATTTTTCCACTTGTTGACGCTGAAATAGACGAATTGAACCAGAGGGAGAAAAAATTACAGAGCCGGCTTAAAGCCCCCTTTGGCAACCTTGGTCAAGGGCCGGCGGGAATTATTGCACGCCACGGCGATGAAGCATTAATTGCCTCGGACGCCCTGGCTTTAAGACCGGTCTGGTTTGGCGAGACAGAAAAAGAATTTTACGCCACCAGCGAACGAGGTGCTGTCAACTTTAAATCAAACCGACGGCCTCCACGGCCGGTAGCGGGAGGCGAATTTGTCCAGCTTGACCTGGCCGGACCACGAGTTCTGCCCCGTTCTGAGCTGCTGGATAAATACGAGCGTGACCTGGAGAATATTTTCCCCGCTGAAACCCGACAGTTTGAGGAAAGCTATGAGCGTTTTCCGCTCCCGGATATCAGTTCTCCCGTCCAGGAACGTCAATCCGAAGATTACAGGCGAGTCCTGGGGTTCAACGAAGATGACATCGACACGATTAATAAAATGTCTCAAACTGGCGAGGAGCCCCTGGGCTCTGTTGGTTATAATCCCGCCGTCCTTCCAGCAGCCGGCGAAAAACCCGAAAAGCTTCTCGCCGACTACTGTCTCGAGTCGGTCGCCGTCATTACCAATCCTGCGCTCGATTCCGAACGAGAAAGCCGTCCCTTCAGTCTGCGCGTCCGCTTTGGCGACCGCGGAAGCCTGAGCCAAACTCGTGAGGGTACCTGCTGGGAGTTTCCCTCACCACTTATCTTTGCCGGACAAATCCAGGAATTGTTCGCTGAACTTAATGACGAGGGTGTTCCTCTCAAGAAGGTATTTGCGGGGAAAAAGAGCGGAGAAACGCAAGCACAGGCGCTAAAACGTATTGAAGAAAAAGCATCCAGTGAGGGAGTTTTTACTGTTTTGCACCTTCACGATCAAGGAGTTTTAACCGATAAGAAGGGACTGCTCGACCCTTTGCTGGCTCTGGCCGCAATTAAAAAAGGACTCCGCCAGAGTGGAGACTTAAATAAGACAGCAGTTTTGTTCGAGTCGAGACGGCTGCGCAACCTGCACGATTTAATGCTTGCTTACGGATTAGGGGCTGAGCTTATCTATCCGGCTGAAATTGAGCAGTTAGCACTTGCAAGCGCCGGCGAAGAGGCCACCGCAAACGAGCAAATGGACCGCCTTCATAACTGTCTAAAAGCGCTTAAAAAAGGAATGAAAAAAGTGATCTCAACAATGGGAATTCACGAAATAGAGGGCTATGGCAGAATTTTTAGTTCCATCGGCCTGAGCACCGAGGTGGAAGCATTGCTGGGTCTTGACGGCTACCTGGGTAGCTCAGAAGCAGGTCTAACTCTCGAACAACTGGCAGACGAAGAGAGAAAGAGGGAGCGTCAATTCGCCGATAACTCAACCAACAAATTTTCATCGCCATCACCCTGGCCGGCACCGGTCCGCAAACACCTGGAAAACACGGCCTCAACCGGCGCTGACTACTCAGCCTACGAGGAGGCCCTGCTAGAACACAGGCGCCAGAACCCCACAGGAATAAGACATTGTCTGGAACTAAAAAAAGCACCCAGCCAGCAGAACAAATGCGAAATTAGCGTTGCTGAATCTAGCGCCCCCTTTTACTTCGCCGCCATGTCCTACGGTTCCACCAACGTTATCCCCTTTACTGCCTACGCCGAGGCGGGACGCGAGCTGGAAATTCTCGTTGTCAACGGTGAGGGGGGAGAACCGGCTCACCTGCGCTCCTACACCGGTCCATATCGTGCTCAACAGCTTGCTTCCGGGCGGTTTGGCATTAACGCCGATTTGCTGGCCAACACAAGCGAAATACAGATCAAAATAGGTCAAGGGGCAAAACCGGGAGAGGGTGGGCTGCTCAAGGGGGCGAAGGTAAATCCACACATTGCTCAAACCCGTCACACGCCGCCGTTTATCGACCTGATCAGCCCTTCCAACAACCATGACTTCTACAGCATCGAAGACCTCATACCGACAGTAATAAATGAGCTGCGGGTGTTAAATCCAGAAGTCAAAGTTGATGTTAAGGTGCCGGCTATTCCAAACCTGGCTCCAATTGTTACCGGGTTAGGAAAAGAAGGTCACCCGGACTCGATAACAATCGGTGGCTTTGAAGGTAGCACCGGCGCAGCGCGGCGACACGCTATCCGACGTGTCGGTTTTCCTGCTGAAATTGCTCTTAACGAAGCACACCGGGCTCTCTGCCGCAGCGGTCTGCGCGAACGGTTAGAGCTACGAGTTGAAGGCGGTTTCCAGTCGGTTGACGACATTTTGAAAATGGGTTTGCTTGGTGCTGATCGTGTTGGATTTGGGACTCTCCCCATGATTGTAGTTGGCTGTATATACTGCGGTCAGTGCTACACTAACCGCTGTCCGCGCGGCATAACCAGTCCCTTCAATAGCGACGAAGAGGCGCGAAAAAACGGTGTGCGCGCCTTCCAGTCCCGTCAGCTCACGGAGTCAATTAACCGTTTAGTGCAATTTTTTGGCAGTATGCGACAGCATCTTACTCACCAGGTTGGCAGGCTAGGAGTTAAAAGTTTTACAGATTTACAGGGAAAAACGGAACTGCTAAATCCGACTGAAACAGCGGGCAGCGGGCTGGATCTATCACCGCTACTGGAACCCGTCAATCACTTTCAGCCGCCGGAAGATGATGAAATAATCAAGGACCGGCTGCAGACATCAATTTCCGTAGATCAAGGTGAAACTCTCCGCCGTGAGCTAAAAAGCCGGGCCACGAAAAACAAGAAAAAGCTGCGCTTTGTAACTGAATTAAAAAACACCGACCGAGCCGTCGGCACCGGGCTTTCCGGCGTGCTGGCCAGACACCGGAGACAAGCTGACAATTCTAAAAATGAGTTTAAACAAATAACAGTGCAGCCCGGCGGTGAATGTATACCCGGCAACGGCCTTGCAGCTTTCAACGAGGAAGGAGTCGAGGTAATTATAAAAGGAGGTGCCCAGGACGGCACAGCCAAAAGTATGAGCGGCGGTCGGGTGGTGGTGCTGCCCGGCGAAAACAACATGGGGACCCACCTCGATGGCAGCGTCGGCAAATCTGCCGCTTATGGAGCTACCGGCGGCGTGCTTGTGGTTGCGGGTAAATACGCCGACTCGCGGTTTGGTGTCCGCTGCTCCGGAGGCGATCTCATCCACCTCGGTGAAATAACCGTCCCCGTGGCCGATGACCGCTCACTGATTAACAGCCGCGCCAACCTGAAGGGTTTTGCCTTCGAATACATGACCTCCGGACGCGGACTTGTGCTTGGTGACCCGGGTGATGATCTGTGCACCGGCATGACCGGCGGTGTCGTCTACGTCCGGTTGAACGAAGAACTCGGCCTCGACCAATCGGCTCTACAGAGACGACTCGGCGAACGGGTCAAAATCGCTGAACTGCAGCCGGCTGATTCAACCGAAATCAACGAGTTGCTGACGCTCGCTCTGGAGGCGGTTGAGGACCAAGTTCCCCACAAACGTGACCTGCTGGAAGACCTGCACCAAAAACCGGAAAAACATTTCCTTAAAGTCGTCCCTGAAAAGGGTCCAGAACCGGAATTTGAGTTTAGCGTTGAACCGGGAGAAGTCATCGAACAAGCCTATTAGGTCCTCAATATAGGACACAGATTAACACGGATAAAATCAGATGACTATATTTCACCGACTTCAGCACGTCAGTTCGAACAAGCACCTCCCGAATAGAGCCGGAAAATCGCGAGGCGGAATCCATCTGAATTGCTCGTCATTCCGGCCCCCGAGCCGGAATCCATCTTGAATTGCTTGTCATTCCGGCCTCCGAGCCGGAATCCATCTTGAATTGCTTGTCATTCCGGCCTCCGAGCCGGAATCCATCTTGTATTTTAAACGGTTATCATTTAAGACTTAAAAACTTGTTGCGGTTACGGGTTATTGGTTGAAAATGAAAACTATAATGGGCGGCCCTTCGGGCGGCCTATGCATAGGGTTCATGCATAGGCCGGGCTAAACAGTTAATTTTACTTTTTAAAACACGTGAATATTATGTCAAATTTCCTTAGTTTTAGCGATTACGTCCGTCAAAAGTTTGGCTGTAAAGTATATAAGTTACCGGTGGATGCCGGCTTTACCTGTCCAAACCGAAAAGATGATAGAACCGAGGGAGGCTGTATATATTGTCGTAACGATGCTTTTAAGCCTTATTTTATATCGTCTGATGACTCGCTGGAGAAACAGCTTGCGGCCGGGCGACGGATTTTTTCCCGGCGGGATATAGACACTTTTTTTGCTTATTTTCAGGCCTATACCAGCACTTATGCTGAGATTGGACAATTGAGGAGGCTTTACGGCCGGGCATTGCTTTCCCCGGGCGTTATAGGTCTCTGCGTCGGCACCAGGCCGGACTGTCTTTCGGAGGAAGTCATCGATTTACTGGCCGGTTTTGCCCGCTCAGGTAGCGAAGTCTGGATCGAAATTGGCCAGCAGACCGCTCACGATGAAACTCTGAAACGAATAAATCGGGGCCATGATTTTGCCGCCTATCGCCGAGCAGTAGACAGAATCCAGAAACACTCCGAATTAAACCTCTGCGTACACCTGATATTTGGTCTGCCCGGCGAGGATCGTTCAATGATGCTGGAGACGGTTGAAAAAATAACCAATCTGGGAGTGGATGGGGTCAAGTTTCATCAACTACAGGTCCTGACCGAAACTCCGCTTGCTGTCCAATACAAGAGCGGTGACTATCACCCCATAGCTTATGAAACCTACCGCGACATCTTGCAAGCAGCTCTTGAAATCCTGCCCGAAGACGTAGTCGTCCAGAGGTTAATGGCCGAGGCTCCAGATTCGCTGCTACTGGCCCCCCGGTGGTCTAAAACTAAACACGAGCTCCGCCGGGATTTAACAGGCAAATAGCTGCGAGCTAACTAACATAACCTAACCCGCTGAAAAAACACCGCTTTTGTCGGCTGTTTCCGTATTGCGGCTCTCGAACTTAAAACAGTAGCACGGACAAATAATTTTATAAAACCAACTGCTCCTGCCTGAGATAATGAGAAAAATTTTATGGCGATAACAAGTGACTTGTCAAAAACGGGCGAGTTCCTGTAGACTAATACATTATGAGATTATTCAAATGGATAAAGACGGCTTTAAAAAATCCCCGTGAGCTTTCGACTATTTTTCCCAGTTCACGTTTTCTTGCGCGAACGATAGCCGATCAGATAGATTTCTCGGAGCCGCGGGATATAGCGGAGCTTGGTCCCGGCGACGGTGCTTTAACCGGCCCACTTGTGGAGCGTATGCACCCCGACTCTAACCTGCTCTTAATTGAGATCGTGGACTCCTTCTGCAAAGATCTCGAGAAGCAATACGGCAAGCACGAAAAGGGGCAGACCATCGAGGTATTAAATCGCAGCGCCGCCGAACTGGATGAAATATGTGCCGAGCGAGACATTGAGGGGCTGGACTACGTGGTAAGCGGGCTACCGTTAACTACCCTTCCCGACGATTTATCAGAAGAAATAATCGCCACAACTTATGAAACCCTGCGACCCGGCGGCCGGTACATCCAATTCCAATACTCACAAGATTACAAGGAAAATATTGAGAATGTATTTGGACCGGTTGAACTACACCGAGTCTTGTTGAACATCTTCCCCGCCTGGGTCTACGTAGCGACAAAAGACCAGACCTGATTTTCTTACAAAATCAAAATTAAATTTTATTCCCGTCATCTCCAGAATATTCATTTAAAAGCTCGCGTATTAAGTGTGGAGGGAAACCGCGAGTCTGCAGACGCCCCGCCAGTTTTCGTTTGCTAAGGCCCTTGTTGTCCTCGCAGTAACGGCGGGCCAGCCGGCGTTCAGTCTCTGCATCGACCTGCGCCTCAACAACAGAGCGTGCCAGCTCCCGGTCAACCCCCTTTTCACATAACTCGGCGATTATCTTCCGGCGGCCGCGCGGCTTGTTTCGCAGCCGTTTCTCGACGTGCGCTCGCGCGAAGCGCTCGTCGTCGAGATAACCTTCCTCCCTCAGAGTGGGAATTAATGAATTTATAAGTTGAGTTGGATAGCCCTTGCGTTTAAAATGCTCACGAAACCGGTGACTGGTCTGTTCATACTGGGCCAGGTATTCACGAGCTTTGGCGGGGAATATATCCGCCGCCGCCTGCTGCAATCGCTGCTTTAACTTGCTGATGCTAACTTCCTTCCCTGGCTCAACGTCCACCTCCCGAACCACGGGAGCCGGCCAGCAGAGGCGCTCACCGCCGTCCAGTTCTATCTCTCGACGGCCTCCCCGGCGCCGGTGGATCTCTCTAACCCTTCCCATTTTTGATCAATCTTCGGTGACCTCTTCTTCCTCGGTCTCACCGGACGTTGTCTCGTCCTCAAGCATACCCAATTCCCGCTTAACCTCAGTCTCAATTTCTTCGAGTACTTCCGGATTATCCTCCAGGAAATCAATCGAATTTTCGCGTCCCTGGTCAAGCTGTAGGTCATCGTAGCTGTACCAGCTGCCGCGACGCTCAACAACTCCCTCCTCAACTGCCGCGTCGAGAATACAGCCAACTTTAGATATGCCTTCACCGTAGATGATATCAAATTTGGCCTGCTGGAAAGGGGAAGCAACCTTGTTTTTCACACAACGAACTCGAACCCGAATTCCTTTAGAGTCCGACCCCTCCTTGAGCACATCCCGTTTACGAATATCCAGACGGAGAGAAGAGTAAAATTTAAGCGCCCGACCGCCGGGGGTTGTCTCTGGATTACCGTACATGACGCCAATTTTTTCACGAATCTGGTTGAGAAAAACGCAGGCGGTGCGAGACTTACTAATCGCCCCGGAAAGCTTACGCAGAGCCTGACTCATTAACCGCGCCTGCAACCCGACGTGAGCGTCGCCCATCTCCCCCTCAATCTCAGCCTTAGGAACAAGGGCAGCAACAGAATCAATAACAACAATGTCAAGAGTGCCGCTGCGAACGAGCTTTTCGGTTATTTCCAGGGCCTCCTCGCCGGTGTTTGGTTGGGCGACGTAAAGCTCCTCAACCTCCACGCCAATTGCCTCAGCATAATCCGGATCAAGCGCGTGCTCAACGTCTACAAAAGCCGCTATCCCTCCCATACTCTGGGCCTCGGCGATAGTGGAAAGAGCAAGAGTTGTTTTGCCTGAAGACTCGGGGCCGTATATTTCAGAAACCCGACCCCGTGGGATTCCTCCTATACCCGTCGCCAGATCCAGGGTGAGAGCACCGGTCGGTATTGCCGGCACATCAACCTGCTGATACTCGCCCAATTTCATTATCGAACCCTGACCGTAATCCTTCTCGATCGAATCAATTGTCGCAGAAAGTATTTCTTCCTTTTTCTCCTTGTCCTTACTCATCTCGTCCAGCCTCCTGTATAAGATATTAGGTAACTGTTCACCTGTCTCCTCTCCCCTGGAGGGAGAGGGCCTGGGTGAGGGGGAAAGATCAGGTGAGCAGTTACGAAATTGATACCCTGTTTCACAAATCAGTGTTCAGTATTCGGTGTTCAGCAATCAGTGAAAGCTTTAGCTCAGCTTCTGTTGAACCATCTCCTGCACCCGTGCTCCTTCCACTTTCCCTCTCACTTTGGGAATAACTGTTCCCATAACCTTGCCCATGTCAGACATGTCCCGGGCGCCGGTATCATCAATTACCTCATCAATCATTTCTTCAAGCTCTTCGTCGGATAAGGGATCGGGAAGATACTCCTGGATTATCTCCAATTCTTGCCTCTCGGCCGACGCCAGATCCTTCCTCCCCCCTTCCTCATATTGTTCTATAGAATCCCGTCTTTGTTTGGCCTGCTTGGAGAGCACCTGAAGCGCTTCCTCCTCGGTAAGTTCCTCTCCAGTTTCGATTGCCTTGTTCTGAAGCTCTGACTTGAGTATTTTCAGAGTCTTGATCCGCCGGCTTTCGCGTGCTTTCATCGCTTCCTTAAAATCTTCTTTCACCTGATCAACAACACTCATTTTTTAACCTCCCGTAGGATAATATCTTTCACCGTAATTATTTAGCGCCTTCACTGTGGTTCTCGGAACAAATGGTGTCCCGGTAACAACGTCCGTGAGGTCTTGACCGTCATTCCCGTGGAAACGGGAATCCAGCGGCTTTGAATTTAATAGGTCTAAAGTCAACGTCAAAGCCACTGGATTGTCCGGTCAAGCCGGACAATGACGTTCAATCCCACAACACCCCGGGGGCGCTAAACGGTTACCTTTCACCTATTCTACCACTTCCAACCAATAGATTAAACAATAATTCTTGGAACAAACAGAAGGAAAAGGTAAACTTACCTTATAGGCTTCAGACAGTTACCTAAAATTTCTTCCCCTGAGGACGAAATTTTATGGAAACACAAAATTTGAGACGGGCGGTTCAAAGAACTGACAGTACTTGTTTAGCCCGGATAATGCACGACAGCATAACTGTCGTGAATTATCCGTCCGAAGGACAGCCGTTTATAGGCTTCTTGTTGGATATTAAACAAAATATTATTATTGCAGTTATTTTTACAGCCTGTAACTTACCAGTTGTTCTGTAAACGGGTGGGTTAACCCCGCCCATTTGACGAATGGGCGGCCCTTTGGGCGGCCTATGCTGAGGGTTCATGCATAGGCCGGGTTAGCGCCCCCGGCGACATTACGGCTATGATCTATCGGTCGTCATTGCGGGAACGTATAACGTCCCAGGGCTTGACCCGCAATCCATTCTTCCCCCCTTTGTCTTTCCCCCCTTCAAGGGGGGAAAAAGAAAGGGGGATGGTCTTGAACGATACCAGCTTAAAATTCAATATGGATTCCGGTTCGCTTGCCCGGAATGACGAACTAAGCAGCATTTGACAGTAGACGCTAAACAATTACGAAAGGAAATAAAAATGGAGCTACTCTTTTTACTGCTCGGCGGGATTGCCTTCCTGCTGGCACTGAGAAACCAGGTGGAGATAACTGAGTTGCGACTAAAAGTAGAACGACAGATTGATAAAAAAAATAATGGAACAGAATCAGGAAATATTCCTGGACATTCCACAAAGCGTACCACGAAGGAAAAAAAGGGGGAGAGTAAGTTCAAAAACAAAGTAACGAATAACGAAGATCCTTACGCTAATGACTACAACCGCTGGCGACTGGGTTTTGAAATCTTGCTGGCGCTTGGTTTGGTAGCGCTCGCCCTTGGTTTTTCCCTGTCTGTATACCTGGCCGACCAACACTTTGAATTACTTCCAGCCTCCGGTCCCTTCCTTTTGGTAGTGCTCTTTGCTGCTCTACTGGGTGGTTTGGGCGTAAAATTCAATTTAAAACCACTGGTTTTATTCAGCTCTCTGTTTGCTTTTCCCGCCCCCCTTCTGCTACCTACCTCACCCGGTCCAGCCTTATTATGGAGTTACCTGGTTCTGCTCAACCTGGTCTCTTTCAAGCTCTTTCTAAGTCACAACTGGTTCGAGCTCCTGCCACTGTCACTGGCCGGCAGTGGGATAATATTTAATTCGTTCTTCATACAGGGTCCCGAAACGTTATTGCCAGGAAATGTATTTTTTCCTCTACTACTAATCTTTGTCGGCCACGAGCTAACGCTTAAAATAAAAATAGTTCGCGGCCAGCCGGTGCTGAAGCGGTATCTGATGCACTTGATTTTTATTGCTCTACTCTTTTACCTGGCCCTATATCCATCGTTAAGCTTCCATAAGCCGCAACTGCTGGCTCCGTTTACTTTCCTCTTTAGCTTCTCTTACCTTGTCTGGGGTATTTTATCCAACTATCTGTTCAACCTGTTTAAAAGCCTGACAGACGTCTATTTATTTACTGCTCTTCTGCTGCTCGCCCCTGGGTTTTGTCACCAATTCACAGGACTTACACTGGCCTTAATTTTACTGGTCGGAGCGACATTGTTAACCGTGCTTGGCGGCCTGGTCGAACAACCGTGGATCACTGGCGCCGGCTGCACCTATTATTTCGGTGGCGCTTTTTATTGGCTGGTCGCCCTGCTACCGGCAACCCCACAGGTTTACAGCCTCCGCGGTCAGCTAACAAACAGACGATTTCTGAGTGGCCTTGTCCTGGCGCTGGCCGGACTCTGCACTGGCGCCGCTCTGCGATATTTCTTCCGGGAAAGGGAATGGGGTGAGGTTTTTGGCAGCCTGTTTCTGCTCACAGGCCTGGTTTTTCTTGTTTTACTTGTACCTTTGAACTTCTCAGGGATAGCCGTCCCAATAATTGCCGGCGGACTCTTATTGATAGCGATATTTTACCGCGGCCTCCAACATCTGTGGTTATGATGAACATCGATTGACAGTAAAGTGACCCCTGGACCGGTAACTATCCAGAACATAAGTTTGAAAAATATTTCATTTACCGACCTTTATTGATACAGTTTATTATTACTTTTTTCATTGTAGGGTAAATTACCACCCTTGAACTTAATAGTGGAGGTTTACAGATGGCAATTGTATTAACCGAAGAGGACACTCTCTCTGCTGAAAGTGATTCTCTCCGCAAGGAGAGCTCCATCCTTTCAAAGCTTCTCTACGTAGAACTATCCGTTGGCGTTCTTTTGGTGCTCGGCGGGCTTGTTTACTGGTTACTTTATGAAGACCCTATCTGGCTGATTTTAAGTGGTGTTGCGCTTTTTTTCGCCGTCAGTCATTACATAAAATCAAAACAGAACATCGCTGACGCTGCTCGTTTTGAGTCCGGAAAATCGGGAGAAGAATTTGTCACTGAAATCCTGGAAAATGACCTGCCGAACAACTGTCTTATTTTAAATGATTTTGAGGTTAAGCCTCGGAACCGACCAGCTCAAATGGACCACGTAGTGGTCTCCCCCGCCGGCCTATTTGTGATTGAAACCAAGGCTTACAGCGGCACTCTCAAGGGACACGCCGAGGACGAGAAGTGGACCCAGATCAAGGAATACAAGGACAACCGGCAGAAAAACAAACTAACAAATCCAATTCAGCAGAACAAATATCACATTGAAGTACTGCTCGAAAGTATCCGAGACAATGACCTACCTTTTAAGGAAGATGATGTCCATAACTACGTCGCCATGGTCAACAAATATCACGAGATGGAAGTCGACGGCGACACCTCGGTGGTCGACTTTGCCTGGTTTTTGCCCAAAAAAATCAAGCCACAACTTAAGAATCTCAAATATAATGAGGAGGAAATTAGAGCGTTCCTGACACATTTTAACCTGACACTTCCGGACGAATTTATACTTCAGCCGGAAGAGGAGAAAGACTCCGCTCAAAACCAAAAATCCGATGAGACAAAACAGAACGATCCTAAACCACAATCCTCAAGTTCAGCAGACGAGCTGGATGTTGAGGACTTAAAAATGTAAAAATTCAAATAATATGGCTTCAATAGCCCCGCAAATTTCCCACGGAAGCCCGGGTGGAAATGACTGTGCGTTGCTTCGAAATATAGTCCGCCCTTTCTTTTTCCTCCCCCTGAAGACCAACGCGCCAGTAATGCAATGGGTTCAAAAGAAAAAAGCCAGCGAAGATACAGGATTGCCGGTTCAAGCACGGTCATGCTGGCCTTGATCCGGTACCGATCATGACAAGATTGTTGGAAAGTTCTACGATAGCTTTAATAGCAGCAGTCGACCGCAACGGACTGCTCGGCGACGGGGAAAAGATGCCCTGGCATTTGCCGGCTGAATTACAACTCTTTCGCCGCTTAACGCTGGGAAAACCTGTGATTATGGGACGCAAAACTTTTGAAGTCCTGGGAAAGCCGCTGGAGCAACGGAAAAATATAATTTTAAGTGATAGCAACAGCTTCGCCCCCGAAGGGGGCCATAGGGCCGGTTCAATTGAAGAAGCTATAAAGGTGGCAGGAGACACAGGGGAAATAATGGTGATTGGCGGAGCAACTGTCTATCGCCAATTTATGAAGCAAGCAGAAAAAATTTATCTTTCCGTAATTGAGGCCGAGTTTGAAGGTGACGTATACTTCCCGAGAATCCGGGAGTCTGAGTGGAAGAAAAGAGTAATTTTCGAACAAGAAGCGAACGACAAAAATCCGTGGGCGTTCACTACTTACGAATATAGCAGGGAGAATTAGCTATGATCAGTGGAGAAACAGTTGGACTTTTAACCGAAAATATTTTTTGGCCGGAATTATGGCAATTTATCGCCCAATACAGTCAAGAAGGTTTTGGCTTACTTCTGGTTGGTCTCTGGCTCTGGTGGTTTTACAAAAGGAACCGCAAAACCTGGCAGCCCCCCGCCATAATCACAATCGGGCAGTTAATCAGTTACCCACTCAGCGAGATACTGCAGAATATTTTCCAACGCCTACGTCCCTACCACGCTGCTAATTATATTCCCCTCACCGGTGCCGAGCCTTACGTTTCTCCTTCTGAAGACTTTTCTCTGCCCAGCAATCACGCCGTCGCTACGGCGGTATTTGCTTACGTGTTCTACCGCTACGGCAACCAGTATTCAAAGTGGCTTATAATTACGTTTACGGTTCTGGTGGGACTTTCGCGTGTCTTTGTAGGAGTCCACTACCCGCTGGATATAGTTACCGGTTGGTTTGTAGGGGGAGCCTGTGGAGTGCTGGCAGCTTATCTTGAGAAAAAAATCTATCCCCGGCTAACCTCTATTCTTCCCTTTTCAACTTAACTTCTCGCTCAATCTTTCTCTCTATCGGTAGGATTAAGGCTTCAAGATGATAGCGCGACCTCTTGGCATGCTTGAACTCACTTAGTTTCTCAAAAAGTGGCTCTATCTGGTCTTCCTCAACCTGGGCCTCAATCACAGAGACGTTCCCCGGATGAATTTTCGAACCGAAGTGTTTACCGTCAATGTCCTTGCCCTCCATCATCGGATAAACTACGTAATTTTGCACACCGTGTTCGTCAAGAATTTCCTCCATTGCTTCACGGTATTCAAAGTGAAAAGTCAGGTGTAGTAGCTTCATTCTTCACCTCCAAGCATATTACGAACCCCCGGTAGATAGAGAAACAGAGCGCCAAAAAAGCCATAGAGAGCCAGAATGGCACCGGAATATACAGGGTCAATTTTTATAAATATTGTTCCGGCTTTTTCTGGGAAAAACCATATAAGCCCCCCGAGGAAGAAAAAGAGCACAAAAATAAGCTGAAATGGCCGAGCTAAATTGTGCCGGCTTAGTAACAGCACATCAAAAACCAGCAATACCAGGGCAAAAACAAGCATTAGAACCGTTTCAGCGCCAGTCGTATGGTAGACGGCAAAATAAGCGGACCAGAGGGCCAGTCCCATAGTTAACAGGGAGAAAACTAAACTAAACAACTTCCAGCAGTTACGTGAGCAAACGTTAGAAATCTGGGAGAAAAGGGTATAGACGACAGGTATCACAACAAGAGTTAGTATCGTGGCTGAGAACATACCACCGGCGACCGCCCAGCCCATCGGCGCTCGCGCTTCTCCCCCCATCCCATAACCAAGCGCTATTGGCATCATGCCAAGTATCGTGGAGGCGGCGGTCATAAGCACGGGACGGAAGCGCACCCGACCCGCTTCCGCAGCGGCAGCAAATAGTTCGTATCCGCGGCCGCGCAGGACATTGGTATAATCCACCAGGAGAATACCGTTCTTGGTTACCAGTCCAACCAGCATTATTATGCCAATGAAGCTAAAGACGTTAAACGTCATATCAAAGAGATAAAGCAAACCAAAAGCACCTACGGCCGCGAGGGGCAGAGTCATCATTATAGTCAGGGGATGAAGAAAGGATTCAAACTGGGCTGACATCACGAGGTAAACAAATATAATACCGAGGAGCAGCGACTCGGTCAAATATTCAAAAGACTCCTCCATCATATCAGCTTCACCGGTCGACTCGAATGTGAATCCCGGAGGGAGCGTCTCCGCCAGGTGTTCCTGCAATTTACGGTTTGCATCACCAACTGTCACACCGGGGGGTGTTGACGCCGATATCGTAACTGCTCGGCGGCGATTAAGGTGGGCTATCTCACTGGGTCCTACCGTTTCCTCAGGGTAAACCAGGTTGGAAAGCGATATCATCTCGCCGTCGCGCGAACGAATATAAAAATCTTCCAGCAGGGCAGGAACACTCTGACCACGCAGGTGCGTCTCCGGAATTACTTCGTAACGCTCATGAGCACGCTCTATTTCAGTAATTTCCGTCTGGCTAAGCAAATAGCGCAGAGTCTGCGAAATTTCCCTGATTGAAATACCGTGGGTTGCAGCAAGTTCCCGCTCAAATCCAACCTCCACCTGGGGAAGGTCCATGGAGAGGTCGTAATCAACCCCGACAAACTCCTCCTCTCCCCGCATCCACTCAACAATAGCTTCACGCTGCTCGTCGAGCTCATCGAGATCATCGTGCTGAATTGCCATCTGCAGAGGCGCGTCACCACCTCCCGGCCCCCCCATCTGAATGGTAAAACCCCGGCCGTCGGGAAACTCTTCAATTTTACGCCGCACTTGATCCATTATGACCTGCTGATGATCTTCACGATCTTCCGGAGCCACAAGGTCAACCATGATCATTCCTCGGTTGACTTCGCCGCCTCCACCTCCCATCCCCAGCCCAATCGCCATAAATACGTGATTAACTTCCGGTAGTGACTGCAGATGTTCTTCTATTTTAGTAGCAAATCTCTCTGTTTCCGAAAGCGTCGCTCCCTGAGGGGTCTCAAAAGAAATGGCAAATTCGGCCGCATCTATATCCGGTTGGAACTCAGTCGACAAGCCGGAGAAAAAGTAGACCCCCAGCAACATGGCGCCAATCGCTACCAGGACAACCAGCCAGCGGTAGGCGAGGCTCCAATTCAAAAGTTTTTCATAACCACGGGCAAGAAGCTCCAGAAATTTATCGATACCGCGGGAGACCCAGCCCCGGGCCCGGGAGCGAGTTAAAAAGCGTGAACAGAGCATCGGTGTCAGGGTCAGCGCGGTGAAGGTGGAGGCAAATACAGTTACCGCCACAGTTATTCCAAACTGGTAGAAAATTCGCCCAATTAGTCCTCGTGTCAAGGCCACCGGGATAAAGACCGCTCCCAACGAAAGGGTGTTGGCGAGAGCAGCGAAGGCCACCTCGGTAGTTCCCACTCGGGCCGCAGCCCGCTGGCTGGCGCCCTCTTCCAGGTGCCGATAAGAACTCTCAAGAATTACGACTGCATCGTCAACCACAATACCGATCACCAGTATGAGGGCCAGCAGTGTGATTACATTCATACTGAAACCAAAGAAGTAAATCAGAGCAAGCCCGACAGCCAGCGAGCTAGGTATTGCAATAGTGGTGATGACTGTGGCGCCAAGCGAACGCAGGAAGAACATGATTACAAAAAAGACCAGAATTGTGGCCAGCAGAATAGATATTTGCAGGTCAAATATCGACTCGCGAATAAAACGCGACTGGTCGCTGGCTATTTCGTATTCAAGCCCGGCGGGCAGCTCCTTCTCAATTTCCTCCATCCGCTCCCGAACCAGGTCGGCGACCTCAACCGTATTTGCTCCCGACTGCTGCACTATTCCCAGACCAACAGCTTGTTCACTGTTAAAGCGGGCTATCTGGCGGTCCGATTCTACGCCGTCACGAGCCTGACCAACGTCACCAATACGAACCGGCTGACCGTCACGATGATCTATAATAAGATCATTCAACGGTTCCGGTTCATCAAAACGGCCCAGTGTTTTTACTGTGAACTCGCGGCGTTCACTCTCCACACGCCCCGCGGGGATATCAAGATTATTGGCCTGAATGGTCTGCACGACGTCGTGAACGGTCACCCGGTGGGAGGCCATTTTTTCGTGGTCAAGCTCCAACCGTACGGCATAACGCTGTTCGCCGCCGATCATGACCCGCCCCACTCCGGAAAGTGGTTCCAACCTCTCAACAATGTTTTCATCAGCATAGGTGGAAAGATCTATTGGATCCCAGCGTTCATCGCCGGTCAGTGTTATCCAGACTATCGGCCTCGCATCCATATCCATTTTGCGCACTATGGGAGCCTCGGCATCTGCCGGCAGGTCACGTCGAGCACGCTCAACAGCGTCTCGCACGTCCTGGGTCGCCACGTCAATGTCCCGTTCCAGCTCAAACTCAGCAGTCACGCTGCCGCGCTGTTCGCTTGCCGTTGACTGCAGCTCCTCCAGGCCTTCGATTGTATTTATTTCTTCTTCCAGCGGCTCAACAATCTCCGTCTCTACAACTTCGGGTTCGGCACCGGGTAAAATAACATTAACGTTTACAACCGGAAATTCTATGTCAGGGAAATTTCTTATAGGCAGATCAAAATAACCATAGATCCCAAAAATAACCAGAACCAGAAATATTACGGTGGTAAATACCGGTCGTTTTATACAGCGATTCCAGATCATTATTGCTCTGTTTCCCCTTCCTCAACAATTTCCACCGGGTCACCGTCAACCAGTTCCATGTGCCCCCGGCGCACTATCGTCTCTCCGGGAACCAGACCGGAGGTTATTTCCGCATAACCGGGTAGGCGCTGACCAACTTCTACTTCCTGGCTGCGCGCTCGACCGTCCACTATTCGAAATACCACGAATCCTTCCCGGGTCGAAACCAGGGCCTCCTCCGGCACCACCGGACGATCTGTCCGTTCATCGATAAGCAGCTCCACGTGACTGAAACCACCGGGGCGCAGCTCCTCGTCTGCCTGCAGATAAGCTTTAACCTGCAGAGAGCGGGTTGGCTCGGCAATCGCCGGACTGGCAAAATGTACCTCGCCGGTTAATTCACGTTCGATGAGAGCAGCGGGACGGACCCGCACCTCCTGCCCACGTCGAACCCGGGCAGAATGTCTCTCCGGGACAGAAAAAGTAACCTCGGGCCTATGCGTTTGATATAAATATGCCAGTGGGTCACCGGCACTTATAACGTTCCCGGTATCAACCATAACTTCCCCCAGAACACCGGCTGACGGCGCCTCAACGACAGCGTCGTCATAGCGCTCCTTTGCCTGTTCAAGACGTGCTTCAAGTTCATTAACCCGCTCACGGGCGGTTTTGTAAGCTTCCCGGGCGCGGTCATACTCCTGTTCCGGCTGCAAACCCCGCTGAAAAAGATTCTCAATTCTTTTGAAGTCCTTCTCCGCTCGCTCCAGGGAGGAGCGCGCCGACTCCAGACCTGAACGGGCGGCTTTGACCTCCTGGCGCAGCTCCTCAGATTCAATTTCAAACAGTTTTTCGCCGGCCGAAACTGCTGTTCCATCCCGAAAGTTAACACTTTCGATTCGACCACCTACCTCAGGCGTAATAATCACCTGTTCGGTCGCTTCGATCGAACCGATCGCACTAATACTCTCCTCCAGCGTCCGACTTTCAACTTCAGTAACTTCGACCGCCGCTGCTTGATCTTGTATCACTTCCTCTTCCTCTACTTCGGCCGGACAGCCGCTGAGCAAAAATAATAAAGGCAGTAAGATTAACGGTAAAAACCAATTTAAGCTTTTGAATTGTGACATTTCATTTCACCCTGATTTCCTTTTGAGAAGTCATTTCAAAATTTCAATTCTTGTTCTAACAGTGATTCTTGAAATTGGCCGGTTGCCAGCTCGAGAGCCAGTTTATCCAGCTTTAAATTAATTCGTTCGGAAGCCAGCTCCAGTTCCGCCTCGTTAAGTATAGTGATAGCGTCACTAACTTCAACCTGGTCGGACAACCCTTCTTCAAATTTGGCCGTCACTTCGCGGTGATTCTCATCGGCGGCCTCCACTTCCTGTTCGAGTGCTTGCAAGACTTTTTCGCGCGTCTGGACGTCCCGGTAGGCCTCTTCAACCTGAACACGCAGCTCTTCGTTCATCCGACCCAGACCGGCCTCGGCCTGGCGATGGAGGGCTCGTGCCCGCCGTATTTCGGCTTCAATTCGACCGCCACTAAAGAGCGGATAACTTACGGTCCCACTAACCATCCATTCCTGGTCCTCGTCACCGACCTCTTCGTCGTAATGTGTTCCCGTCAACTGAGCGTCAATAGAAGGATAGCGTTCAGCCAGCTCCATTTCCACCCGTTGCCTGGCCTGGTCAAGTTTTCTTTCAGTACCGAGATAGTCTCGACGGTTGCTCTGAGCCGACTCAAAATATGTCTCTATTGACTCCAGACTCACTTCCGTTTCAACCTGGGCTTCCACCCGAGCGGGTATAGGATCACCGCCTAATTCACGGCGAAGCTCCGACAGCCGCAATTGCAATCCATTTTTCGCTCGCTCCAGTTCACGCTCAGCTTGGGCCACCTGCACCCGGGCGCGAAGCATCGGAGTTCTTGTGATCATCCCCTCCTCATACATCGCTTCGGAACGCTCAAGCTGGGTTTGCGCCCGTTCCTTCATATTTTCAAATATCTCTATCTGTTTCCGGGCCAGCTCAACCCCATAAAATTGACTTGCTACCTGGTATAGAACCTGCTGAGTCTCGTAAAAATAGTCCAGCTCTGCTGCTTCGCGATGCAGACGAGCTATCTGACGGGCCGACAATAATTGACCGGCCCGGTAAAGCGGCTGACTCAACGTCGCCGTTGCCCTCCACGAATCGTCGGTTGTCGCTGACCCGGGCACAACTTGATCACGTCCGGGGTCATACCCAAAAGCCTGACGGCTCCGTCGACGGTCTGCTGTCGCCGACACGTCTAACTGCGGCAGAATATCAGAGGTGACCACAGTAACATCCTCATCCAATTCCTTCAGTTGTTCGCGCAGCGTAATTAAATTATGATTGTTCTCCAGCGCCATCTTGTAAGCTTCTTCCAGTGTTAATTTTTCCTCGGCTGACAGGGGAGCTACCAGTAACCCGATCAGACCGAAAATCAATAAAAATGCTCCAGTTTTTTTAATTATTTGCATTCTTCCC
>CAZMIT010000014.1:0-24622 GCA_964566495.1 uncultured bacterium
GTGTTCCTCTCTGGAAATGGCTGCTGGGAAAAGGGGTGCATAAAAACGTATCGTAAAAACGTATCGTACGAGGACTTTAGGAAGTAATCGAGGGGGACGGAGGTAAAAACTTGAAAGTTTTGCAGAAATTGAGCCAGAACAATTTCTCTCATATTTGGCAAGCGGGAGGTGATTACGATCGTTGATGACAGGGAGGAACGTATCGCGGAAAAACATGGCAGCACGGGGCGGTATATCTACAAGGAAGCGGTGAAGCGGTTTCTTGAGGACGAGATAAGCCTGGAGGAAATGATGGACCGGGTGATGGAGTTTGCCCGGGGCAACTGGACGCTTATTGTGGATGAAAATCGGCGAAAAGGTTTAACGGAAGCCCTGAATGCAAGACGTTATAATGCCAGTGAAGTAGGTAGGCCCGGCATAAGCGACAAAGAGATTAAAGCGCGTTTCCGTCAGCGGCGTGAACGGGGAGTGTTTATAACGGTAGATCGCTCTGACTTTTCGCTGGATATGGTGCCAGAAATTTTTGGACGAGGTTTGATTCTTCTACCCGATGGCGGCCAGCCCGAGCAGCAGGCAAAAGCGATAGAAAACGTGCTGATGCACTGGCGCGACACTCACGGCGGAAAACCGGTAAAGGTTCGTCTGACAAAGAAAGATGTGTTGATAAATTAAACCTATCAACTATACCGGGGAGTTGTGTCCATATAATTGTGTAAATGAGGTATTGAAAAAACCGCCGTTCTTCGGAAGATTTATAGAGTGATAAAAGTGACAATTTTTGAAGGTCAAATCTCGTGACATGATCTCATCAAACTTGGCCTGACCAAACTCATCCACGATTTAACACGAGATCTGGGTATTAGATAAGTAGTGAAGCCTGTTGAGGGGGGCAAAAGTAAGTGAGCCGGGTGGGATTCGAACCCACGGCCACCGGATTAAAAGTCCGATGCTCTACCGGGCTGAGCTACCGGCTCGCCAGATAATTGACTATATATGATACATTTTTTTCCTCAGATATAAAGGTAATTGTGGGGCAACTGCCGACAATTTTGATTTAGCATGTTATTCTTGTATTTCTTTGCTTGCTGGAAAATCATTGTTGCAATTCTGAGTTAGTTATTCAAGGAGGGTTGTTATGCAAACTTTTTCAAAAATACTGGTTGCGATTGATCTTTCAGAGAATTGCCTGCCTGCAATTAAGGTGGCGCTTAAAATGCAGGCTGATACGGAAGCCAAATTGACTTTTTTATACGTCTTGCCGGATGAGGGGGAGGAGGTAAGCTCCTTCCGTTCGCTTTACAAGAAGGATATATCGGCCGATAAATTACTTGAAAATTTTGTTTATCCGCGAGTCGTGGACTGGCTTGAAGATATTGAAAAAGAGATTCCGGAGGAACATAAAATTGAAGCAAAGATTGGCAAGCCAGCCCAGCAAATACTGGAATATGCTCATGAGAATAACTTCGATTTAATTGTTACCGGGACACACGGGCGCAGTGGTTTTCAGCGCTGGTGGATAGGTTCAGTGGCTGAACGGGTTGTTCGCCAGGCGGAGTGTCCCGTGCTTACGATACGTTCCAGGGGAGAAGCTACTTCACGCATAATTTCTAATTAGTTATTTTTTTGCGTAAATTTGTTGAGCGATAAGCGCAGTTGCTTGTTGCGGGTTGGGACCTAAGACCGGAAATTAGTAAATTTCGTTGAAAGATCCGTGGTGAGTAAATTAGAAAATAGGAGATTAAGAAATTAAGAGATGAGGAGATTAGGAGAGGTCAAGCGCGGGAGACCATGAGAGCGGAAAGCCGTAGACCATAGACCGTAAAGATGGATTGCGGATCGGGGGCCGGAAGTGATCGAGCAGGCGAGCATTCGAACAGACGAGCGGGCGATGGGGTGAGTAAATCAAGATCAAATTCAAGATGGATTGCGGGTCAAGCCCGCAATGACGAGCGTTGGATTAAGTTTGCAATGGCGTGCGTTGGAATGTATGGGTCTATATACCGATAGCGAGTGAATTGAAGGGAAGGGGGAAAACTGATAAAATTTATGGCAAGAAAAAAGCGGGGCTGTAGCTCAGTCGGGAGAGCGTCTCGTTCGCAACGAGAAGGTCACGGGTTCGAATCCCGTCAGCTCCATTAGTGCAGATGAAAGCTAAAAGTTTAAAGTTGAAAGCTCGCCCCTAAGTTCAAAAACCGGAAACCAAATATCAAAAAGCAGATGTAATCTGTGGGACCTGAAGCTGCGATAAGCCCTATAAATCGTCATCAGGGTAAGCATCTGTGAAGAAAATTAAGGGAGACAGGTATGAATAGCAGAGTGGACAAACAGAGCTTTTGAGCGGACTTGCCTATAATTCTTTTCTTTCGATTTTATAGCCTATTTTTCTTTCAATATCTTTGAGATCGCGACGGTTGCGTGGCGTGACCAGGGTGTATGCGTCGCCGGTTTCACCGGAGCGTCCGGTGCGGCCAATGCGGTGGGTATAAACGTCTGGTTCTTCGGGGACATCATAGTTAACGACGTGGGAGATGTGTTCGACGTCGAGGCCGCGGGCGGCGACGTTGGTGGCGACGAGGATCTTAAATTTACGCCGTCGGAAGGCGGACATGGTGGCTTCACGGGCGATTTGATCCATTCCACCCTGCAGTCCGCAGGCGTCATATCCTTCGCTTCGAAGTTTTCGAGTGAGATTACGGACAGTGTTTCGAGTGCGACAGAAAACAAGAACGGAGTCGGTCTCGTTCTGTTCAAGAATTTTTTTCAAAACCTTTTGCTTTTGATTCTTTTTAGTTTCAACGACGTAATGGGAAATAGTCTTGGTAGGGGCCTGTCGACCGACCCCAACTTTTTCCGGCTCGCTAAGGATATCGTCGGCCAACCGCTGAATCGGTTCGGGTATGGTGGCCGAGAAGAAGAGGTTTTGCCGGTCCGGTGGAAGCCGATACATGATCTTTTTAATTTCAGGGAGAAAGCCCATGTCACACATGCGATCAGCTTCATCGAGAACAAAATGTTTAACCCGCCGCAAATAGACAGTGTTGCGTCCGAGGTGATCACGTAAACGACCGGGGCAGGCGACAAGCAGGTCGACGCGCCCCTCAAGTTGATCCATCTCCTCATAAATGTCAGTGCCGCCGTAGACGCTTTCAATGTTAAATTTACCGCCCGGGTTAAGCAGTCGCGCTTCTTTTGTAATTTGATCGGCAAGCTCGTGAGTTGGAGCCAGAACCAAAGCGCGGGGACTGCCGTCACTGTTAGTTTCAAGCATCTGAAACAGAGGGAGCAGGAAAGCGGCTGTTTTTCCAGTTCCCGTGGGGGCAGTAGCGACCAGATCCTTTCCTTCCAGAATAGTGGGAATCGTTTCAATTTGTATGGGACGTGGTTCGCCAAACCCGGCCTCTTCAAGACTGTTTCGTAGTTCTTCGTTTAGTTCAAGCTCGGCAAAGGATAGTTGCTTTTCGTGGTGCCCATTGCCGTCGTCAGACGAGTCCTCACTTTTGTGTTCTTGGACAAGCCTAACATTTTGAGCGGCCAGCCCTTTTTTGGTGCTGGCGACGTCGAATTGGACTTCAGTACCTGGTTCAAGTTTTGTGTCAGTCTCCAGGTTTGTAACGTGGACGAAAAGATCTTCCCCTTCCTCTGGTTTGATAAAACCATAGCCTTTGCGCGGGTCGAACCATTTAACTTCACCGGTGTTGCTCATAAAAAAATTCACTTCCTGATTAGTGTGTTTTTTTTGGTAGGACTAATAATTATAGCTTATTATTAGCTACTTGGATAGAAGAAAAGACTCTACTTACGTCATTATGGCAGGTGGGGCGGACTTAATTCGGTTAATAAAAACCGAATACCGAACTTCACATGGATTGCGGGTCAAGCCCGCAATGACGTTCGGGAGATCAAGATCAAGTTCAAGAACATGAACAAGATTATGAGAGCTTAATGAATTTGAATTGGCTTTGCGCTTTTGGCATTGAGCTTTTAGCTGAATTAACTCCCCCCTCACCTGTGTCCCCTCCCTCGGGGGGAGAGGAGAAAAAGAGAGAACGCTGTGTCCTCTCCTGTAGAGTTGGAAAGTTAAAAAGTGGAAAAGTTATAAGGTAGGGAAGTTAGGAACCGGAGTTATGGGTTAACCCCGCCCATTTTACGAATGGGCGGCCCTTTGGGCGGCCTATGCATAGGGTTCATGCATAGGTCGGGCTAGATAGAGGAGAAAAAGAGAGGTAACCGTTTAGCGCCCCCGGGGTGTTGTGGGATTGAACGTCATTGTCCGGCTTGACCGGACAATCCAGTGGCTTTGACGTTGACTTTAGACCTATTAAATTCAAAGCCGCTGGATTCCCGTTTCCACGGGAATGACGATCAAGACCTCACGGACGTTGTTACCGGGGCACCATTTGTTCCGAGAACCACAGTGAAGGCGCTAAATAATTACAAATCGAGAATGAGGTGTTCTTTTTCTCGGGTGGAGAGGTATTGGATCAAGTGGGAGAAAGGAATCAAGGCGAGTGCGGGGTGAGATTTATTTTGTTATTACGTCAAAGTATTTTGACGTAGTTGCGGGCGGGATTAAAATAATCGGCGTTGTTGCTGGCCGAGGCGGGCGCGGGCAGTTTCCAGGTATTCTTCGTCAATTTCAAAACCGACAAAATCAACACCAACCCGGAAAGCGGCGATAGCACTGTTGCCAATGCCCAGGAAAGGGTCAAGCACCAGGTCGGTTTTATCAAGACCGTGAAGTTTTATTGCCATCTCAGCCAGTCCGGGGGGGAAGCTGGCCGGGTGGGGGCGTTGATTCTGGCGGTCCTGTATTGTTTCATAAGGAACAAACCAGGTGTTACCGCGTCCGCGCAAATCCTCGCCGTCCTGCCAGCGGGAGACGTTGGACTTGTCCTTGTAGGGGACGCCAATTGCCTTGCGATCAATAGTAACGTCGCCCTCTTTTGTTAGATGGAAGAGGTATTCCTGGCACTGGTTGAGGAAACGGTCGCTGTTGACCGGCTTGTAATGACCGACAGTTACGTCAAGGGACTCGTCGTAGCTCTCCTGCTGGATGGCGATTGACTTGATCCAGTGGATTTCATTCTGAAGATTGAACAGATCCCGAAGCTCAAATAAAACTTCGTGGGGAACCCAGGGATCAGTTGGTTTGGAACCAAGGTTTAAAAAGATGGAGCCCTCGTCCTTTAACACCTTTTTTACCTCACAGGCCCAGTCCCGTATCCAGTCCAGATAATTCTCCCGTTCACTTGAATCATCGTAAGTATTGTAGTCGATATCGAGGTTGTAAGGGGGTGAGGTGACGACGACGTCAACACTTTTTGGTTGAAGTTCTTCGCTCATTGCTTCCAGGCAGTCGCGTTGGTAAAGTTGCGTTCGAGGTTGTTTTACCATGGGTATCGCCCTGTGAGTGTGGTTTTTGTCGTGTCCATTTTAGTGCCGGGACGGCCGCAGGTCAAGTTCGCGCGTCCAGGCCCCGCGCGGTTGTTCGTAGAGATGAATTATCTCCCGGGCGACATGGCGGGGATCGATAAAGGTGGAAGGGTCGCGGTCCGGTTGCTGTGTTCGTTTTTCTTCGCTGTCAATTTCACCATGTATATTTACGGCAACCAGGTGAACGCCGCGGTCGTAGAACTCCTCGGCGAGACTGAGTGTTAAGCCGCGCAGGGCAAACTTGGAGGCGTTAAACGCGCAATGCTCGGATTGACCCTCAACTGCTCCCGGGGCAAGAATATTAGCTATAAAGCCCCCACCGATTTCAGCCATCTTGGGAAGCAGCTCGCGGGTTAAAATAAAGGGACCGCGGCAGTTGACGTCCATGTGTTTTTCAAAAGTCTTCAGGTCAGTATCTTCAAGGGGGGCGGGCTTGTAATGGCCGGCGTTGTTGATAAGAACGGAGATGGGAGGCCATTGTTTTGGTATGGCGTCGGATATTTTCCGAAGAGTTTTTGGTTTGTGAAAGTCAATTGGCAGGGCGACACTGTCTCCAGGCTCCTGTTCGTTGAATTCATCGGCCAGCTCGTTCAGCCGGTCCATATTGCGGGCACAGAGGAGCGTGTTAAAGCCATAATTGGTAAGGGCGCGGCTGATATGTTCGCCAAGCCCGCGAGAAGCTCCGGTGATCAACGCAGTTTTATTAAACAGTGGGCAACACCTACCTTCTTGAATTAAAAGGATTTTACAACAAAATATCTTTTACGGCAAGAGCTGAGCCTGGACATAACCGGGGGAAGGGAGGATTTGATGCCAGATAGAATTAGGGGTGACGTGGGTAAAACCGTGATGTGAAAAATTTCACCTTGCAATTGGCAAATATGTGACTTACACTTGAATTAGGCTGAGTTAAAAAATAATCTAAAAGTGGGTTAATTCAACTTCAATTTCGTTAGCATCTCTGGAGGAGATTATGATGGGGAGTTTGAACCGTCGAAAAGTTATTTTTACAGGGCTATCAATTATTACAGCTATATTTATGACCGTATTTGCTGTCGGAACGGCCAATGCTGGCGCGGGCTATGGCCCGCGCGGTGCCGGTTTAGGGGGCGCGGGGGTCGCTTCGATAGATGACCACATGGCGCCCAGCTGGAACCCGGCAAATTTAAGCGTGCGAGATGGGTTTCAGGCCGGACTTCACGCTGATTTTGGTTTTGAAACGACGCGTGACTTCATGCACGATATTGACGCGACAATAGATGTCTTTGACGATTTTGATGATGCTGATTTTGGAAGTGATGAATTTTATGGTCGGGTTCTTGAAAATTCTGACGAGATAAACAGACTGGTAGAAGGCGAAGATGCTGGCATACTCGATGGTTCCAGCGGATTCAATTTCAGCTGGGACAACATCGGTGTGGGAGTTAACGCTTATGGAGAAGGAACAGCTTTCTGGGACGGAGACGGCGGGTCATTATTTCGCACGGCGATTGATGATGATATAGATTCCGGTAATGTTGGAGAGATGATTGAAGGAATCTCGGAAGTTTCTGGAGACTCTGTGGATTTAGGAGATTTTGGGGGACGCGATTTATCCGAAGAATATGACAGAGCAGCCGCGTCAGTTGCTGAAGATATTGATGAGGCGTTGGATGAAATTGATGATGATGTGGCGGAAACATTGGAGGATGTACTCGGTGAAGATGTTGACTCTGATTCGGTGGCAAATGAGTTGGCTTACCAAACTGAGCAATTGAATGCAGAAGGCGGGGACTACAGTGAATATGCCACGGCGGAAAATTTAGAAACTTTTTCTAACAACTTTATGGGCGATATTATCGGTCTTGCTAATGATTTTGGTGGAGCTGGTGATGTCAGTTCCAGTGGTACCCAGATTAGTTCTTCTGGGGACAATGACAAAGCTAAAATTTCGGCGGAAGGATTTCTGGCACAGGAGGTTAGCTTCTCTTACGCTTATCCGGAGCCAATTTACGAGTGGGATTTTGCTGATTTATACGCGGGCGGGAGCCTTAAAGTTATTAGCACCGAGGTAGGAACTTTCTCCTGTGCGCTTGACGATGACGATTGTGATGTCGACCCTTTAGACAACGTAAATGAGAGCAGTGACTTTGGTATCGACGTCGGTCTGCGGATGCACATACCGGACTACAACGCCAAGTTCGCCCTTGTCGGTAAGAACCTTAATAGCCCCAGCTTCTCCTATCCGGACGGCGAGGATACTATTAAAGAGTATCACGGCGAAGATATGGAAATGGATCCGGGTTACCGGTTAGGATCAGAATTTCGCCCGCTTTATCTTCTGCCCACTGAGGCCCTGGGGCGAGAATGGTGGCGGATGAGCGTCGACTACGACGTTTCCTCTACGGAAACAATTTTTTCAAACTATGATCACCAGTATCTGGCCGTCGGCAACGAGTTTAACCCCGATTTTTTCTGGGCCAACTTAGCCCTGCGGGCTGGATTCCGTGATAACCTGGCTGAGTCCGATGCGCCACGTATCTGGACGGTTGGAGCCGGTGTCCGTCTGGTTGGACTGACAGTGGATCTGGCCTTTGCAATTTCGGATGACGACGTCGAGGTTGACGGCGACGATCTTCCCACTATGCTTGGTGGTAACCTGGCTCTCTCCTACCAGTTCTAATCCGAGTAATTCATAGGGCGGTTGCGACAGCGCGGGGAGGGGAGCGTAAGATGGTTATTAAACTGGGGGCGGGGAAATCTGTAGAATCAGTCCTTAACCCCTCCTGAAGTCTATCAAATCATGGTTTCTCACCAGTCCTGAAATAAGGTTTGCTTTCCGCTAAGGGGGGGAGTAAACTATAGCAGTAGAAACAATAATATTACTTCCGGGAGGCGAGTTGGGATGGGAAATATAACCATTTTACGTAAGATGACAGGTGCGACTCTAATGGTGATGAGTATTCTACTGCTGTTAAGCAGCAGCGGGCTGGAAGCACGCTCCGGATTTGGTGCGCGCGGAGCGGCAATGGGAGGGGCGGGAGTGGTGAGCATAGACGATCATATGGGACCGACCTGGAACCCGGCAAACCTGGGTGCCCGGCCAGGATTCCAGGCGGGATTACACGGTCGGCTGGGTTATGAAACAACGCGAAACTTTGCCGATGATATAGACGCCACCCTGGATGTGTTTGATGATTTTGACGGTGATTTTGGTGACGAGGACTACTACGCCGCTATCCTGGAAAATTCCGACCAGATTAAAAGACTGATGGAAGGGGACGACGCCGGCCTTATAGGTGGGGCGGGCGGAGCCAACCTGAGCCTTGGGAATTTTGGACTCGGTTTCAATAGCTACGCTGAATTAACCGGTTTTTGGGACGGCAGCGCGCAGTCGCTATTTCGAACCGCTCTGGACGATTTGGATAAAGACGAGATGCGCGAACTGGTAAACAACCTCTCCTACCGTGACGAATTGGACGAGGTAGACTTCGATCGTGAGCCAACCAAGCAGGCTTACAGCGATGCCGCGACTAAAATCAAAGCAGACATCGACAGGGCTTTAGGTGAAGATACGCTTGCGGACCTGTTTGGCTACGAGCCTGACGTTACTACCGAACAAATTGCCAACTCAATTGCAGCCCGAGTTGAAGAGATGGAAGATAAACACGACAAAATTAGTCCCGCTAACCTGGAGAGATTTTCCAGCAACTTTATGGGAGACATAATAGGGTTGGCCCGCGATATAACCGACGGGAGCGCCGGTAGCATTTCCAGCTCCAATATCTACGCGGGGGGTGAAGACGATGACGAGCCCCGGGTTGCTGTGGAGGGTTTATGGATAAACGAGTTATCTCTTTCCTATGCGCTGCGTGAGCCGCTTTATGCGACGGAATTTGGACAGTTGTATGCCGGGGGTAGTTTGAAGTATATGCAGGGAACAGTGGGCTCGGCTGCCTGTGTACTGGATGACGAGGACTGTGATATTACCTGGGATGACAACACGAACGAAAGCAGTGACTTCGGGATAGATCTTGGCTTGCGCTACGAGATACCCGATTATGCGCTTCGCTTTGGGTTAGTGGGAAAAAACCTGAACAGTCCCCGTTTCTCATACCCTGACGGCGAATCAATTATTGAAAGACACCGGGATTCCGAGATTGAACTAAAGCCCAGCTACAGAACCGGGATGGAGTTTCGTCCCCTATATTTAATGCCAACTGAGGCTCTGGGGCGGGAGTGGTGGAGAATGAGCCTGGATTACGACGTCTCGGCCGTGGAGACGGTTTTTGATAGCTACGAGCGTCAATACCTGGCCGTGGGGAATGAATTTAACCCGGATTGGTTCTGGGCCAACTTAGCACTGCGGGCTGGTTTTAGGGATAATTTGGCGGAGTCAGATGCGCCTCGCATCTGGACACTTGGAGCCGGCGTTCGGCTTATCGGAGCGACAGTTGACCTGGCAGTTGAGTTCTCTGATGATGACGTGGAAGTGGATGGGGACAGTATGCCGACAATGTTAGGGGCAAGTATAGGATTGTCTTATCAGTTTTAGTTTTAGGGCCGAGGCGAGAATAGACTGTCAGCGTATGTGAGCGGTTTTGAAGACTTTCTTTTCACGAATAGTATTAACCTTAATCTCACCGCTATAAGTCAAGTTTTCTTCAATGTCGCTGGCTACCTGGCGCGCCAAATCAGGGAGATCACTGTCTTTAATTTCTCGGTTATCGACCCAGATCCGCAACTCCCGGCCGGCGGCCATCGCATAGACTTTACGAACTCCAGGTCGATCCTTAGCCAGCTTGCGAAGGTTTTTAATTCTTTCCGAGTAGTCGGTGATATTTTCTTTTCTCGCCCCCGGGCGGCTGCCCGAGATAGCATCGGCGGCAGCGACCAGGACACTTTCAACGCTATTTGGGTCAAAATCGCCGTGATGGCTACGCAGAGCGTTAGTAACTATTTCGTTTTCCCCAGCTTCTTCAGCCAGTTCGCCACTAATAACAGCGTGACCGCTGTCACGCTGGCGATCGACTGCCTTGCCAATGTCGTGAAGAAGTCCGGCCCGTCGAGCCTGTTCTGCATCAGCGCCAATCTCAGCCGCCATAAGAGAACTGAGCAGAGAAACCTCCATGCTGTGTAGAAGTTGGGGTTGGCCATAGGAGGTGCGAAAGCTCAGAACGCCGAGCAGTTCCAGCAACTCATCAGGAACGTTATCAATTGAGCACCGGCGCAGAGCGCGGCGAGCAGCTTCCATCTGATCCTGGTGAACCCGACGCTCGTATTTTTTAACGCCGTTTTCTATAAGGTCAAAATCAAATTTTTTCTGTTGAACGATATTGTTAACTGTGCGATAAGCGATCTCCTTTTGAACCGGTTCCATGTTTTCAATAACGGCAAGCTGTTTTTCTTCTTCGAAGCGAATGTCGGAGCCAATAGCATCAACGAGATGGTCCTGATGGTTTTCATAAAATTCAAGCAGCTGGTCGTAGGCGTCCTGGTCGGGGAATTTCAGAGCAGCGCTGGGGACGTCAGCCGGCGAGGGCATGTCGCAGCGGGGAAGGACGCGATTGTGGAAGCGACGCGCTAATCGGTCGGCGTGGTTTTCTATACGTTTACGATAGCTTTTTGATTTTTTCCCCAGTCTCAGTTCTGCTCGGGAGATAAGTTCTTGCTTGAGAGTCTGTCGAATCTGTTCCCTGTCAAGCCCTGCTTTCTCCTCCAACTGGCTTCGAAACTGGCTTTTACTTTCTGTAAGCTGCGCTTCTAAATCATCCAGTTCGGAGTGAGTTTCCTCCATCTGTTGTTTCGTATTCTGAGCCAGCTCCCGCCTGTGTTCGAGCCGTTCGGACATTTCTTCAATTCGATTCTGGAGTTCTTCTTCTTCGGTTTTCAGGCTTTGAATCTGATTTTCCAGTGATTCTCGGAAAGCGTCAATCTGGTCCTGTCGCTGCTTTATCTTCTCAGTCGTTTGGCCCGCTTCAATATCCCGACGGGCTTTGCGAAGGATCTTTTCGGCCTTGCGATGGGCTTTGTTTCTCTTCAGGCGGGAGTAGAACTTGTGACAGAGGAATCCCGTCAACAGCCCCCCGGCAATTAATATGATCAGCGTTGGTAAATTCATAATGTCACCAGAACAGATAATTTAGTTGTTTGGTTATTCTTCTTCGGAGGCTTCACCGCTGAGTCGGCGTTCGCGCTCTTCCTGCAGCTTACGGCTCCCTTCTTCGAAAGCAGTTTTCAGTGCTTCCAGTTCCTCGTGGACACGTTTTTGACCGCTTTCGACGGCGCGATTTGTGAGTTCATTTATTTCACCACGCAGCCCGTAGATTCGTTCTTTCAAATCACGACTTTTGTTGTCGACCGTATCGCGGGTCATTTCACCCAACTCCATTATCCGCTCCCGGGTTTTTTCGCCCGAGTCCGGAGCAAAAAGTAATCCCAGTGCTGCTCCAACGGCAGTACCGGTCAAAAACGCTTTAAAGACTCCACCACCTCTACTCATCTTGATCTACCTCCTTCTGTGTAGTTTTAGATCGAAAATCTGAAATATATTTGAACAGGCTAAGTGCCGAGCCGGCCAGGCCGGCACCTGAAAAATTATCAGGTGACAGTGTACGACGCCATTTTTCTATGATATTTTCCAGGCGCTCGCGACTATTTTCAACAGTGGTCAGCAGGTGGCCGACTTCGTCCGAAGTTTTAGTAACCTTTTCTTCGACTTCTGAGCTAACTTTTTCCAGGCTGTGGACTATACGTTCAGCTTCGCGCAATAGTGGCTGTCCTTCTTCGGTGAGCATCATGAAGAAACGGCCGATTTCCCGGGAGGTTAACCAGAGGCGAAAAATCAAGAGCCAGAGGCCCAGGGTGATTAAAAAGAGAAACACAGTGATCGCGATTTCAAAAGCTTCCACGATTAAAACCCCTTTCGACGGTTATCAGTCAACACAAGTACATTAAGTATAACAAAGAAAAGCAAAAATTTATTCGGCTTTATTTGAAGCTTTAGAAAAGTCGTATTCGGCGTTTATTTCAACAAATTCAGAGTTGAAGATTGCATTAACAGGACATTCGGGCACGCAGGTGGCGCACTCAATGCATTCTTCGGGATTGACGTAATACTGGTCGTCCTCAGGCGTAGAATAGATACATTTTACCGGACAGACATCGAGGCAAGCCCCACATTTCGTGCACTTGTCAGTTATTATATATGACATTTTAGCTCCTCCGAATCAAATCTAAGAAAAGTCTCGTATAAACTCCCAGTAGAGGATATATATTTTTCCGGAAAAATTAAAGGAAAAAGCCGACCCGGGGGCAGGAAAGGCTAAGGTGACGTTACTTTAGCTGTCGCAGTCGCTGGACGTAGAATTGATAGCCAGAAAAATTAAACTCGCGGGTATTTTCCAGGTCCTGCTGGATAGAATTAAGTCGGACTATCGGGTTTTTATTCTCTGAGTGGAAGTCATCAACGGTGGTAGAATTTTCCACTAATTTGCGAGCAATATCTCGATGGATAAAGTTGAGTTCTCGAGTAAGCGAGCTAATCGCCATTTCCTCCCAGTGGTCGTGCGACCGCTGGTGTATCAATCGGCCCAGTATCCAGTCAATGTTAAGTAACGAGCCGAGTTCAAAGTAAAATTTCGCGGTTTCACCAACTGGTTTTCCTGCCTGGTCAGCGAGAAAAATTATATCGAGGTCGGGAATTAAGTAGTAAAGATCAACCAAAGAATTAACAAAAGTTTCGTCAGCTCCCACATCTTCCCAGCGTTCCTTTTTTTTGTTAATTCTTTCCAGACGTGAACCGGAGAGTTCAGCATGAACTTTTTGTCGCTGTTTCTCAAGTCGGGGAGCGGCTATCCGTTCGAATTCAGGGGGAGAGTAATGGCGGTTAAAACTGTTGTAAAGCCAGCTGGAAACAGTACCAATTCGAACAAGTATTTTCCGCCAGGTTTGATAAAAGATTTCCGCCTCAAGTTCATCTTCCAGTTGACTGAGAGTTGAGAAGAGGTGCTGTGTGCCGGTAAGTCTTTCGCCGACAAGAAACCAGCGTGTCAGTTCGGTTATTTCAGCTCCGGTCTCTTCACTCAAGCGGAAGAAGAAAGTAAGTCCGCAGGTATCAACCAGATGATTGACCAGTTCTGTCAGGGCGATTTCTTTTTTAAGCGGGTGATTGTTCATCCCCTGTGAGAATTCTTCGACCAGCTTGTCGGGAAAATAGCGGTGCAGGAAGGGTTTTATCAGCCAGCTTTCAGACCAATCTTCCGCCGCCAGGTGCTGGCGCAGGGCCATTTTTGCGTAGCTGAGGATGACCGCTATCTCAGGTCTGACCATTCCCTGCCCGGCCTGCAGACGTTCCAGCATTTCGCTTTCGTAAGGCAGGTCTTCGACCTCGCGATCGAGTCCAACATCGTCTTCAAGTTGTTTCAGCAGATGTCTATAATCGTCAAGACGCAGCTCAGAGTTGTGAGTTTCCAGGCTAATTGCGCCGGACTGGGAGTAATTGTTGGCAGTAACAAAATCAACCAGCAGTTCGTCCAGGCTTTTTAAGACATCGATGCGATCGTCGGGGTCAAGCTCATTTCGGCGGATGCTTTCCTGGAGTAAAATTTTAATATTCACCTCGTGGTCGGACATATCAACGCCGCCGCTGTTGTCAATCGCGTCAGTATTGAGGCGGACGTCATTACGCGCCAGCTCAATTCGGCCCTGCTGTGTTATCCCCAGATTGCCCCCCTCGCCAATAACGTCAGCCTGCACCTGGTCGGCATCAACCCGGCAGGCGTCGTTGGCCGGGTCGCCGGCGTCGGAGTGCGCCTCGCCGGAGGACTTAATGTAGGTTCCGATTCCACCGTTGAAGAGCAGGTCGACGTCAAGTTGAAGGAGAGCTTTAATGACTTCCTCTGGCGTTGGCTCCTCATTATCGATATCCAGCATCTGGCGGCTTTTCTCGGGGAGGTCTATAGTGCGGACGTCGCGTCGGAAAACACCGCCACCGTCGCTGATTAAAGATTTGTCGTATTCGTCCCAATCGGCTTCACTATCATAAAGCCGTTTTCGTTCCTCAAAGGAGTTGTCGGGATCGGGATCAGGGTCAAGAAAGATGAAGCGATGATTAAAGGAACCGAGCAGCCGGATCCTGTCGGAGAGTAGCATACCGTTGCCAAACACATCACCGCTCATGTCGCCAATTCCGACAACCGAGAAAGGTTGACTGATATCCTTGTCGAGCTCACGAAAATGTCGTTCAACACAGACCCAGGTTCCTTTGGCGGTGATGCCCTGCTCCTTGTGGTTATAACCGGTTTCACCGCCGGTGGCAAAGGCGTCGTCAAGCCAGAAGTCATAATTGCGTGAAACGGAATTAGCGAGGTCGGAGAATTGTGCGGTCCCCTTGTCAGCAGCTACAACAAGGTATGGGTCGGGTTCGTCGTAGCAGACGACATCTTTGGGAGCTACCGGCTCTTCATCGACAAGGTTGTCAGTCAAATCAAGCATACCGCGCATAAAGTTTTTATATTTTTGTCGCGCTTGATCTGCCATTGACATCTCGCCTTCAAGATGTTCTTGTTTGATGATAAAGCCGCCTTTGGCGCCGCCCGGGACGATGAGTGAATTTTTAACTTTTTGGGTTTTTACCAGATCGAGGACCTCGGTCCGATAATCGTCACGCCGGTCACTCCAGCGGATTCCCCCACGAGCGATTTTGTCGTGGCGAAGATGAATGGCCTCCATTTCAGTAGAGTAAACATAAAACTCGTAAAGAGGGCGTGGGTCGGGCATATCCTGGACTTCAGCACTCTCGATTTTAATACTGATATAGGGTTTGCTGCAGTTTTCCTGGTAGTAGTTGGTGCGCACTGTAGATTTGATCAGGTTAAGCAGGGAGCGGAGAATGTAGTCGTCGTTGCGATCTTCGATATTTTCAAGTCGCTTTAAGATTGCTTCTTCCTGGCTAGCAAGTTCTTTTTCTCGATTGTTATCAGGTTCATCCGGAGCAAATTTAATTTCAAAGTAACGAAAGAGTAGCTCAGATATGCGGAGGAAGCGAACGAGGGTGCGGTTGATGGACTCCAGTTTAACAGTGGGATTTATCTGGTGAAAATAATTTTTATAGAGGCGGAAAAGGTTCACGGAACGGGGGGTCAGACCACGTCGGGCTACCAGTTCATTAACGATATCATCGCGGTAGTAGCCGCGATAAACCCCATCTATACTCTCAATTAGCAGTTCGCGCTGCCGCTGGAAGGTAGCGGCTGATTTTTCAGGTTCCTCGATCATAAACAAATGTAAGTAGACCCGACGGCTGTTCACCTGTAGTTGAAAGGTTGATTGTTCCATGATCTGTAGGCCGTGATTGGAGAGCAGAGGCATTATTTCATTCAATTTAATATGTTTTTCGCTATAGAAAATCAGGCGGCTCTGGTTTTCTTCCCTCGCGTCAGGAAGTAAATCAATTTGTGGAGACTCGGTATCATCGTCAAGTAATTTTTCAATGTTTGCTATGTCTTTGACGGCAAACTGAGGTGAAATAGAGGCTTTATAGTCATCCGGAAAGCAACTGACATATTTTTCTATAAGTTCGCTGGCCCGCTGTGGTTTATGCTTCTCCTTAAGAAGCTCTATCAGGCGGTCCTGCCAGGAGCGGATTTGCGTACGCATCCGCTCTTCCAGCTCCTCAAAGCTGCAGGTTTTTGGACTACGGCGGTCAGTATGGAGATAATAGTGTAACTGGACAAAATCGGATTCACCAAAAGCAACCCTGTAGTCGAGTCCATCTGGTTCAAACTCGGTCTGGAGCTCGGTTTTAATTTGAGCGCTAACCTGTTCGCTGTATCGTTCCCGGGGGATAATAATCATCACGGTCAAACCCTGGCGGTAAGCGTCGGGCCGGGCCCGGAGTTTAAACCCCGTCTCGCCGTAAGCCTCCACCACGGCCTGAATGTCTTCGCTGAGCTTCTCAAGCGAGGATGAAAAAAGTACATGCTTGGGCATATTGTTAAAAATGTTATAAAAGTCTCGATACAGATGGGTATGTCGTGTTATACCTTCACGTTCAACCATGTCCTGGAATTTTTTTCGAAGCAGCGGTATATTGACAGCCGGCTCGTTAAGCACTCGATCTGTAAAAAGACCGACAAACTGAAATTCACCAATTATTTCACCGTCTGAGTCCAGATTTTTAACAGTTACGTGATCCAGTTGTTCTCGTCGGTAAACCCGGCTCTCCACTTCAGTTTTTTTAACGGTGAGGATCATGCGGGAGGTGACACGTTCCTGGAGCCGGTAATCCAGTTCGGTGACAGAAATTTGGTCGGGATAGTCTTTAAACCGGTCAGTCTGCAGGATGCCAAGGTTACTGTCGTTAACAGTGTTGAGGAGCTCACAACCGTTTTCATCACATTCTAAGCCGTATTCTCTGTAACCGAGGAAGACGAAATTTTCATCAACCAGATAGTTGAGGAAACGTTTGGCTTCGAGGAGAAGTTCTTCCTGGTCGGGCAAGATTTGCTGGTAGGAAGAAAGTTGCTCTGTGACTTTTTCTGCCTGCTCTATCATTGGTTCAAAATCTGACACGGCCAGTCTTATATCAGCGAGAATTTCTTCTATCAGGTTCTCAAGCTGTCGGGCTTCATCTTCATTTAACCGGTTAAGCTGAACATGAACAAGCAGCAGCGCATCATCATCTTCTGAGGGGGAAAGCTCAGTTAGCTGGCCGTCGGAGTAGTTGTAATCAAATCCGGCGTAAAACAGAGATTGAATTTCTACTTCCTCACGCCCGAGGTTCTCATGTATAGAGTCTATGACAAAAGGCAGGTTGGGGCAGACAAGATTCAAGATAGAAAAGGGGGAGGCCCACGTATGCTCACCCGGTTCAGGATTTATAATATTAATCCTGTCGGTGGAACTTTCTGAGTAGGCGTTAATTTCAGAGCGAATGAAGTTGAGTAAATCAACAAAATCACCGGCAGTGTAGTGCTCAAAAAATTCCCCGGGAAGATGTTTGAAAGCTGACTCCTTTAACAGGTTAAGTTGTTCAAGCCGTTGTGATGAATATTTGTCTTCAAGGATTTTTTCAGTTTGTTTCAGGAAGGGTTGACTACTACTGGGTTTGTCATCCGAGTGCAGGGGGAAAACTTCAATATTCTCCATAAGTTTGGCCTCCAGGGAAAGATTGTTACAGATCCAGTCTGAAATAAGTCTACGTGTGAAAAGGTGGTGGAGTCAAGATATATAGGAGCAAAAAACTGATCTAATCCGAATTATTTACGACAGTGGTGTTATCGTTAATTATCTGAGCTAAGTTGCCGGGTTAAGCAACGTTATGCCAGACGTGATCCGGGACCGGCAATGACGAGTCTTCGGTCGGTTCTGGGTTATTAAAAAAAATAGTTGAAATTTAGTTAGGGATGTATTATATTATAACTGCAGCAAGCAAAGTGACAGGGATTGTCATTATTTTTACTCAAGGATGGGTAAAGGTGCAAATTCAAGCCGCAGCTCCAGCCAGCCTTTCTACAAGCGATTATTCCTCTGCTATATCTATGCCGGAGAATGATAGCGGGGACGAGACTGCCCTTCAGCCGGAACAATTTTCGGGCAATGAAGCAGCTGGCGAGGGTGAGACGGCGGAAGAGGGAGAAGCCCGGGAAGAGTTAACAAGAGCTGGTGAGGAAGCGGCAGAAAATAATCCTCGTGAGCTTACGGAAGAAGAGGAACAGCAAGTGCGGGAGTTGGAGCGAATTGATAGGAAAGTAAGAAATCACGAACAGGCGCACGTGGCTGCCGGAGGGCGTCATGTCCGGGGCGGTCCCACATACGAGTATGAGGAAGGGCCGGATGGACGGCGTTATGCCGTTGGTGGGTCAGTTTCTCTGGATACCAGTGAGGAAGGAGATCCGGAGGAGACCATCCAAAAGATGCGGGAGGTAAGACAAGCGGCATTAGCACCGGCAGATCCGTCTCCCGAAGATCATCGGGTTGCCCAGCAGGCGAATCAGTCAAAGATGCAGGCGCGCATGGAGAAACAGCAAGAAGAGCAGGAAGAGGAGGGGGAAGAGGCGGCAGGCCCCCAAACAATCGAAGATTTTGCTCAACAGCGTGGTGGAATTGAGTCGGAGGCGTCCGAACAGGGAAAAGCAGCTGTGGAGGAAACAGGAGCAGTAAATCAAGGAAGAGATACTTCTCAAATATTTAACCCGTCAGCGGCCGGGCAAGCCAGCGAGGCGGCATTAAATCTACTGGTTTAAAAAGTTTTGATTAGCCCGGATAATGCACGACAGCATAACTGTTGTGCATTATCCGTCCGAAGGACAGCCGTTTATAGACTTCTTGTTGGATATTAAACAAAATATTATTATTGCAGTTATTTTTACAGCCTGTAACTTACCAGTTGTTCTGTAAACGGCTGGGTTAACCCCGCCCATTTGATGAATGGGCGGCCCTTTGGGCGGTCTATGCATAGGGTTCATGCATAGGCCGGGTTAGAACTATCCCTCGGCGTCGTAATTAGAATGGTGTCCGGTCTTTTCTTCTTTTATTGGTCCAGCCTGTTTTGAATCCTTCGTCTTTTTCTTCTCGGCCATCGTGTAGGTCAGGGTGGGATCTTCAGCGTGTCGAGATGTATCCCCCTCCAGCACGTCGTCAATATGTTCGCGTGCTCTTTCCATTGCCTGGCGGGTGGACTGGTGCAGAGTTTTTTGTGCGATAAAAATTTTATCCCGGCCAATTACATCGGTGGCCCCGGACTCATCCAGAATTTTTTGGATGTGCGGCGTGGCGCCGCAGACCATCAATGTGCGGTCATTATTGCGCAGCGACCGCGCCAGGTCCTTGAGGGCTTGAGCGGCGGTCAGGTCGAGGTTCATGGCATTTTTTAAACGCAGTATGATGACGCGAAGTTCTGGAGATTCTTCGCATAATTTTTTCACTCGCGATTTTATTGGCCGGGCAGAGCCGAAAAAAGCTTCTCCGGTTATATCAATGAAAGCAATCTGAGGATAGATGCGTTCTGCTGAGGTGTGGATCGTTTTTAGGGCGCCGCTGCGACCAATAATAAACTCTTTCATATCCGGTTGGGTGGCCTTGCGCATGTGCAACATAAGTGAAACTACTATGCCCAGGTAAATGGCCTGATCCAGCTGGAGTAATAAGACCGAGAGTATAGTGCCGGCAAAGACGATGCGATCTCGGCGGGTCGTGGTCAACATTTGCTTTATACGGTCCCATTCGGGGATGTTGTAAGCTATAACTACAATTAAACCAGCTAACAGGGGCTGGGGAATGTAATAGAGCACCGGGACGAAGAGGGCAACTAAAACAAGCATGCTGATTCCGGTAAAGATGCCGGCAAAACGGGTGCGAGCCCCGGCGTTATAATTCAAAAAAGAGTTGGTGAAAGATCCGGAAACAGGAAATCCTCTGAAGAGGCCGGCGCCAAGGTTGGCCATCCCCTGTCCGAGTAGTTCCTGGTTTTCATCAAGCTCTTCGCCGGCCGCTTCAGCCAGGCTGCCAGCGACGGAAAGTGCCTGGACGGACCCCAGCAGGGCGAGGGCCAAAGCCGGCGCGAAAAGTGCTGACAGCAGGTCCAGTCCGGCTGTCTCCGGGGGGAAGGCCGGCAGACGGAAGGTTAAGTCGCCCACCACTTCAACCTGTTCCTCCAGACCGAAAAAATAGGAGACTGCAGATCCGGCCAGGGCAACGGTTAAAATCGCCGGTAGCGCCGGGTGTATTTTTTTTAAGACAATAACACCCAGGATAGCCCCGGCAGCCAGGGTGACTGGTAGCGTGGGCAGGCGGGGAGAGTAGAGAAAACCGACCAGGTATTCGAGAAAACGGGAGAAAAAATAGGGCGACTTCTCGGCTTGCAGTTCAAAAATAGTGGCAACTTGGTCGCCGATAATTACAAAAGCACTGCCGCAAATAAATCCATGGATTACAGAAAGTGAAACGAAACGCGAGAGATTACCAATTTTGAGCAGGGCAAACGAAATTTGTATCAAGCCGACCAGGAGAGCAAGATAGATGGCGACCAGCACCGGCGGATAATTCAGGTGTCGGACACCAATTAAAACTCCCCCAACAACAATCGCATAGGTTCCCGAAGGAGCGGTTATGTGGTAGGGAGAGTCGCCAAAAAGGGCGCCAAAGGTTGCCCCGGCCCCGCCGGCGTAAATACCGTGTACAGGAGGCAGGCCGGCAATTATGGCATAAGCTATCTTTTGCGGGATAGCCAGAAGTGATACTGTCAGGCCGGCTAAAAAGTCATCTTTCAGTTTGTCGAGACTATAATTTTTAATAGTCTTCCAGACCGGTAACCCGGGCTGGTTGCGTTTCAGTTGTTGAAGTGGCATAGATGCCAGTCACTCCTACATTAGCTGCTTTTTTTCAATCCTGCGGTAGCTATTCAGTGCCGGTCAAAACCTTTCAATGCCATTCCGGGCAGAGCGAAGTGGAGAGCCGGAATCCAGAAGTTACCGCGGTAACCGGTAATCAGCCGCAGGGCGCGAGGCGCTGGGCGCAAGGTGTTAAATTCTAAACTCTCCCTTCAACCTGGCCCTCTCCCTCCAGTGAAGAGGGGATTGGCCAGTCGGGAACCGCAATGACGAGCCTTGAGTCAAGCAACGGTATGCCGAGACCGGCAAAAAGAACCGTCAGAAGTTTTTGAACACTGGTATTTGACAATTTTATCTATATAATTATAACATCAAAGTCAGCTTTTTATTCTCATAATCTTTCGTCGGTTCCCTTTGCCCAGGGGAAGACTGGTTTAGTGCAGGTTAATTATGTCAGATAAAAAAGAAAAATTACGGAAAAAAATTATTGCTCGGCGCCACGAATTGACGCCAGACTACCGCGAGTCCAGGAGCGAAGCCCTGGTCGATAAGCTAATTGACCTGGAGCCGGTTAATACTGCCGAGCGGGTTATGCTTTACTGGCCGTCAGGTGGTGAAATAAGTCCGCTTGGTTTGATGAAGGCGGCGGGGTGTAGTAGTAAACAGTATATTTTTCCCCGGGTAGAAGGAAATAAATTGGGATTGTATGAAATACAAGACCCTCGGTCTCAGCTGGTCCGTGGTACCTATGAATTGCTGGAACCCGATCCGGCTCGATGTTCGCGGCTGGAGGCGCGCCATGTAGATTTGATAATAACCCCGGGAATTGCTTTTGATCGTCGTTGCTACAGGCTTGGCCGCGGTGGAGGTTACTACGATCGACTGCTCTCACGTGTTCCAAAGGGTTATTCGATTGGAGTGGGTTATCAGTTCCAACTGCTTGAACAAATACCGTTCAAAGAGCACGACCAGCCTGTTGACCGGGTCATAGTAGCTTGAATTTTTGCCTATAAAAACGTATAATACACCCTCTATAGGGAAAAGAAGAACAAATAACGACGCCGAGGTGGCGGAACTGGCAGACGCGCAGGGTTCAGGACTCTGTGGGCATACGCCCGTGCGGGTTCGACTCCCGCCCTCGGCACTTAACAGCAACCTCCCCGTCAGTTGACCAGCCAAGCGCATTAATCTTCCCGCCGGGGGAATAAAGATAAAAAAACTCTAAGTGAGGTTAATAACATGAGTAGTAAAAAATTAGAAGGGAAAATAGAACGACATGAAAAAGGCTACGGTTTTTTTATCCCTGATCGGGATGATCTGGAAGATATTTTTATCCCCCCCGGTCGTTTGCAGAGTGCGATAACCGGCGACCGAGTACTTGTTCGCTACACTTCCAGTGGCCGCGGTAAAAACCCGGTGGGGGAAGTGTTGAGTGTGCTGGAACGAGATGTGAGAAAAATCGTCGGCACTCTGAGAATCAGCAGTGACGGCTCGGTGGTTATTCCCGATTCGGTGCGGTTGGGGCGCACTGTTCGTGTCCCCGATCAATCGTCCAGCTCACGCGTTGCCGACGGAGATCTTGTTGAAGTGGAAATAGAGAACTATCAACCACTTGAAGGGGTAATAATTGACGTTCTAGGTGAGCGCGGCGACCCGAAATCCGAAGAAAAATTGCTCTTGAAAAAATATGCTTTAAACCCTGAATTTCCATCTGAAGTAAAAAAAGAGGCTGAAAAATTACCCGATAAGCCGCGTCTGGAAACCATTGAGGACCGAGCTGATCTGCGTGAGCTTGAAGTGTTGACGATAGATCCGACGGACGCTAAAGACCTCGACGATGCTGTCTCCGTCAATGTCACCGGCGGCGGCAACTTTAGGATTGGAGTGCACATAACTGATGTCAGTCACTACGTTAAAGAGGGGAGCAACCTGGACGCCGAGGCACATCGTCGGGCGACCAGCACTTACCTGGCGGATCAGGTTATCCCCATGTTCCCGAAGAGTTTTTCGAACGGTATAGGCAGTCTTGGCGGTGAGACGGAACGGTTGGCTCTGTCGGTTTTTTTAATTGTCAATCCTTCCGGCGAAGTAATAGAATACGAATTTGAGGAGAGCCTGATCGATGTCGACGCTTGTCTCAGCTATCAGCAAGTTGACGCCTATCTGGAGTCCGGTGAGGCTGAATCGCCGCTTGATCTTGTGGCTGATTCAATTGATACAATGGTTACCGTTTCTCAGCGAATGCGCGCCCGGCGGATGGATCGGGGTAGCCTGAATTTTGACCTGCCGGAAGTGCGGCTGGAATGTCATGAAGGTGAAGTCAAAGAAATTATTCCGGTCGAACACACTTTATCACACCAGTTGATTGAGGAGTTTATGATAGCAGCCAATGAGGCCGTGGCACGTTATTTAACCAACCGGAATATCCCAATGCTATACCGCGTGCATGAGCCGCCCCCCGAGGAGGACGTCGAGGCTTTTGCCCGTTTTGTCCAGGGATTAGGCTACAATGTTGACACAGACGGTGAGCTTTCGCCGGCTGATTTTCAGCGGGTACTCGATCAGGCCCAGGGGGAGCGAGAGGAGAAGGTGATCTCCTGGAACATGCTTCGTTCGTTGAGCAAAGCGCGCTATTCACCAAAAAATTTCGGTCACTTTGGACTGGCTTCCGACTGTTATTGTCACTTCACCTCGCCGATCCGGCGCTACCCGGACCTGCTGCTCCATCGGCTCCTGAAAGAGGTAATTGATGGCAGCGGAATGTCGGACAGTAAGCGTCAATCGTGGAGCAAGCGGCTACCCGAGCTGGCCGAACATACCACCGAGATGGAAATCAACGCTACCGAGGCCGAACGGGAGTCGGTTGATGTTAAATTGCTGCAGCACATGGAAGACGCCGTTGGCGAGGAACGGGAGGTTTATATAACCTCGATCATGGATTTCGGTTGTTTCGCTCAGCTGGAAAATACATTGGAAGGTTTGCTTCACGTCTCCAGTCTGGACGATTATTACGTTTATAATGAGTCGAATTTCTCACTGGTGGGTGAGCGAACCGGGCATGTTCTACGGGTTGGAGACAGGTTGCGTGTAAAAATCGCTCGAGTGGACATTCCCAGTCGCGAGCTTGATTTTGAACTGGTCGAAGTGTTGGAGGATAAGGATGGGTAAGGAGCTGGCTCGAAATCGCAAGGCTTACCATGATTATGAGTTTGAAGATCATTACGAGGCCGGGATGGTTTTAAAAGGCACTGAAGTCAAGGCACTGCGTGAAGGTCGGGGCAATTTACGGGATGCTTTTGTAGTAATCCGTGAGGACGAGGCCTATGTAATCGGGATGCATATTGGTCCTTACAGCAACGCACCCGCTGAAAGGCAACACGACCCGGAGCGGTCTCGTAAGCTACTGCTGAAAAAGCGTGAAATAAAGGAACTGGCCGGGAAAATATCACGTCGCGGCTACAGTCTTATCCCGCTGCAGGCTTATTTAAATAAACGTAACTGGGTAAAACTACGACTTGGGCTGGGCAAGGGGTTGAAAAAATGGGACAAACGTCGCAAACAGAAAGAAAAAGATGTTAAAAGACGCTTGAGACAACAATACAGCGCTAAAATCAGGTAAACTTTAATTACACCGGTTCTTTTTTCAACTGCACCTGTAATTAGTCAAGAACCTTCCAACAACTTTGTCATTGCGGGCCCCGACCCGCGATCCATTTTGAAGTTAACATAGATTCCGGGTCTGCGGTCACTACGTTCCCTTGCCCGGAATGACGTTGGAAGGTTTTGTAATTAGTCATAACGGGGAATAAATGTTAAAATAAGCCAGTTAAGAAAGTTGCAGGACAACTAAAAATACAATTACAACAAAGGGGGCGACC
>CAZMIT010000015.1:0-23502 GCA_964566495.1 uncultured bacterium
CAGTTAAGAAAGTTGCAGGACAACTAAAAATACAATTACAACAAAGGGGGCGACCTGGATTCGACGTAATGCCGAAGAGAGAAAGGGCATGCCGGGGTTGACCTGTTCACCCCGTCAGAAAAGAGCAGGCTTTTGTTCATTTGCCGAACAACCTATGGCTATGGCGGCCTAACACAGCCGCCACTCCGCACTGATTAGTGCGGGGCTCCGCCCGGCTGCTTTCCCTGTGAGCGTCGGTAGCGGAGTAACGGTAGCAGGGGTTCACCGGCGTGCTTCCTTCCGCCGTCGGCTGAACTATCAAGGAGGGTGCAGCAGGTGCAGACTCCCGCCCGTTGGGACTCACCTGTGAAGTTTTTACAGCGGGCTAAGCATGTAGACCTTTCTGTCAGAAGCATTGCGGACGCGGGTTCGATTCCCGCCGCCTCCATTTTTCTTTCTTAACCACCAGAGCAATAAATTCGAAACTAAAACCAGAGGTATGATTAGCGCGACACCTCTTCAACTAACCTTATCTGCTATAGATCAGTTCATCCGGTGCTCGATACTTGCGCCCGGTTACGACGCGGGAGGCTAAGTTTTGCAGAAAAATATAACCAAAGCTCTACTATTTTTGCTACTCTTTCTGATTTCAACCAGTCCTCTTTACGGGGGAACTATTAATCTGGTTGATATTGAAGGAAGGTTGTTAAACGAAGTTTCAGCTCGAGAAACTGACGACTCAGTGCTGCTTGACCTGCGGGATTTATTTTTCTCGCTTGACTTTAATGTTAATTGGCGTGAGGAGTCGCAGCGCCTCGAAGTTGAAGCCGACGCGACCGAGTATAAATTTCGGCCGGGGAAAGGTCTTGTGGCTGTTAACGGTGAAGATTTATTACCGCTTGACCCGCCAGAGCTGCACCGGGAGAGGTTGTTTTTAGAAGTAAATTCGGTTGAAAATTTTTTGACGGAGGAATTGAGAAAAAACACGACCTGGAATCCTTCCCGTAGCCAGTTGCAGCTGGTTGAGGCAGAGGAAAGTGAGGCGGCAGAAGTTGATGAAAGGAGCAAAGATCCCGTCGCTGATTTTTTAGGTGAAGCGGCGGCGGAGGAACGTGATGATGGGGAATTACTTGTAGTTGTTGATCCCGGTCACGGTGGTCGTGATCCGGGAGCTATTGGTCCTAACGGACTGATGGAAAAAGAGGTGGCCCTGGACATATCTCGCCGACTGGCGGACATGATTGAGCGTGAATACGAGCAAATTGAGACTCACCTGACTCGCGAAGAGGATGTTTTTATTTCGTTGGAAGATCGGACTCGAGTGGCCAACGAGCTCAACGCGGACCTCTTTATCTCCATCCACGCGAACGGGCACCACTCCCAGTATGCTCGTGGTTTTGAAGTTTTCACCCTGAGCGGCGAGGCTTCAGACCCCTCCGCCGAGGAACTTGCCGAAACTGAAAATAGTGTCCTGAAATACGAAGGTTACGATGCCGACGATCTCGACGACGTGGCCTGGATCCTCCATCAGCTTCGGGCTACGGTGCATACACGTGACAGCCAGGAGCTGGCTCGTCAGATGGTCGAGCTGATGGAAGATAAATTACCCGTCCCTAACCGCGGGGTCAAGCAGGCACCTCTCTGGGTTTTAAAAGACGCTCAAATGCCTTCGGTGCTTGTCGAAGCCGGTTTTCTCTCCAATCCCCAGGAGGAACGTCGGCTGCGGAGCAGTGATTATCAGGAATCCGTGGCCGAGGCGATCACAAAAACTGTGCGTCAGTATCTCCAAAATAACAACCATTAATTCAGGCCAGCCGGATAACTTAGGGTCTTATGAAATATTCAGCTTAAAACTGCCAGGAGAACAATGAAATGAAAAAAATATTACTTATCGCCGCTCCCGTCTTACTGCTGTTATTTGTTGTCATTCTGTTTTTTTTCCAGCCGGCTGATCCGGATCCCGAACCAGAGGTTGAACCTGTCCCTGAAGAAGAGGTTACTCTATATTATCTGAACGAAGTGGATTATAATCTTGCCGCAGTTGAGAAGCAATTGCCTGAAACTGAAAGTAGAACTCGGAGGATTCATCAGATAATTGATGAGTTGTCCGAGCAGCCCGAGGCAGCGGAGTTAATTTCGCTCTTACCGGAGGATTTAGAACTGCACGCCGTTTTTTTTGAGGGACAAACAGTCTACCTTGATTTCAACGACGCCTTAATCGGTGCAGCCGAAGGGACGACAGGGGAGTTCTTGTTCCTCCATTCAATTATTAATTCCGTTATTGGAAATTTGCCCGAAAAATACAAGCTGGTTCAATTTTTAGTAGATGGTGAAATGATGAAGACGATCGGCCCCTACGGTGAGGAAAGCGGTCATATCACGATAAAATACCCGCTTGGACCCGAATGGGATATCGTCGAGTAATTTTAGTTCTTACACTGGTTCTCTGTGCCGGTGTTTTATTTTATTACTTAAACACGGATTTCGGTTCGGTTGATCAACCGGGGGACGATATAGAGGTAGCCCATGTCCTGGAAGAGTTTGAACTGGTTGAAAACGTGGCGCCAGACAAGCGCTGGGTCTTGTTTTCCCCACGGGCACATAGAAGTGATAACCAGGTTAATTTACAAAACCCGGAAATCAAATATATTGAAGGCGATAAAAATTTAGCTGAAATTTATGCCCGGGAAGGACGTTATGACCTGGCAGGGGAACATCTGTGGCTCAAGGGAGAAGTTATTATTAAACGGCCTCATCTATCCCAGGAACTGTACACAGACCAACTGAAGTGGGACGGTCAGACGGGGATTATCAGCACGGAAGCTGCTTTGCGCTTTGAATTTCGCGAGGGAATACTTACAGCCCGTGGGTTGCGAATGGATTTAGAGGAGGAGCGATTAGAATTAAAATCGGAAGTAGAATTCCAGGTACATTAGCATTTCTGATTGCGCTGGTTTTTCTGACCAGCGGTGCCGCTTACGGGCGATACGAGATATCAGCCGATCGCCTTGAAGTGGAACATTTACAGGAACGCGCTCTTTTAGCCGGCAACGTGGAGGTATCCAGTGAAACCGCGGTCTTGAATGCCGACACCATGGAAATATTTTATCAAGGAGAGTTGGAGGATATAATTCACATAAGGGCGGTGGGGAGTGTAGAATTTAAGCATGATCGCTGGCAGGCCCGGGGCAACCGGGCTGACTATTATCTCGACGCGGACACCGGCGTCCTTAAAGGGAACGCTTATGTCCGCGAGGGCGACAACGAGCTCTGGGGGGAACAGGTCTGGTTTGATGGGCCTGCTAATCGGCTTAAGGTCGTGGAGGGGGTGCGGGGGAGCCTGAAACCACGAAAGGAGTCGGAAGTTGACAACTGAACTTGAAGCAAGTGGACTCGTGAAAAAATATGATGGCCGCCCGGTTGTGAACGGGGTTGATCTGCATGTGCAGGGGGGAGAAATAACCGGACTGCTGGGACCGAATGGTGCCGGGAAGACGACAACGTTTCTAATGATGGTTGGACTGGTGACGCCGGAAGAAGGGAAAGTATATTTGAATGGCGAGGATATTACGTCCCAGCCGCTTTATAAGCGGGCTGAACTGGGTTTAGGTTACCTGCCCCAGGCCGCCTCCGTTTTTCGGAACCTGACTGTCGAAGAAAATTTTCTGGCTATACTGGAACTTGTGGAAGCGGATCGTGACCGCCGCCAATCCCGGGCCCAGGAGCTGTTAGAAGAGTTCTCGCTGGAAAAAGTTCGCAACTCAGCCGGTAGTTCTCTCTCCGGTGGCGAGCGCCGCCGGGTTGAAATAGCACGGGCTCTCATCCCCCGTCCGGACTTTTTGCTGCTCGACGAGCCGTTTGCCGGGATCGACCCGATAGCAGTCGAAGAGATTCAGAACCTTGTTCGGATGCTTAAAGAGCGCGGCATTGGGGTTTTAATAACCGATCATAACGTTCGTGAAACTCTTGCAATTACGGATCGTTCTTATATTTTGAATCAGGGACGAATACTCTGCTCCGGGGCTCCCGAACAGATAAAACAGGATGACCGAGCGAAGCAGGTTTACCTGGGTAATACATTTGTGACCTCTCCAGGAGTTGAGCAAAGATAATGTCTGAACTTCAGTTGGGGCAGAGCACTTCCACGCAGCAAAAACAGACGCAAAAACAGCGTCTTATTGTTTCACAAAAGCATCAGCAGGCAATTGAGTTGCTGCAGTATCCAAAACAGGAAGTTGTACAGTGGTTGACGCAGAAACTCCAGGAAAATCCTCTGCTGGAGATGCGTAAGGAAGAGCCCGAGGAGGACGAGTTTTCGGAAGAAGACCTGGAAGAGACTGAGATAGAGGAGGAAATTGACTGGGAGAATTTAATAAATCCCGGCGACGACGTGCGACTCTCCTATTCCGGCAGCGGCGGTGGAAGTAGCTCCGAGGAGAGCTTGCGCGCACTGGCGGAGGAGCATGAGACACTACAGGATTTTCTGGCCCGTCAGCTACAACTGCAGGAACTCACTGAGCAGGACGAACGATTATGTCAACTCCTTATCTCCCACTTAGATGCGGACGGATATTTCACCGGCGACCTCGAACAGATCGCCGGCGAGCAGGAAGTAAAAGAAGATAAGCTCAAAAAATTGCTTCGGTTGATCCAGGAGCTTGAGCCACCTGGTGTTGGAGGCCGTAGCTTGGAAGAAGTTTTGTTGCTTCAATTGCAGCAGCTTGAAGAAGAGATACCATCAAAAGCTGACGTGGTAATACAGGAGCATCTGGAAGACCTTGAGAAGCGTTCTTATAAGAAAATTAGCTCGTCAGTTGGCATAGAGCCAGACCGGGTACAGGAAATAGCTGACCTGGTGCGTGAGCTTGAACCGCGTCCGGGGCGTCGGTTTGAGATCCTCAGCCGCCAGTATCTGGAGCCGGATGTGTATGTCCGCAAGGTTAACGGGAACCTGACGGTCGTTTTAAACGAGGGTGGCTTACCCCCCTTGAGGATTAACGCCCGTTACCGGTCGATGCTTGAGAGCGATGATCCTGAACTGGTTGAATACGTAAAAGAGAAATTAAGCGGGGCACTATGGATTATCAACTGTATTTATCAGCGCCAGCAGACTTTATATAAAGTTGTGAGCGAAATTTTTACAAGACAGGACGATTTTTTCGAACAGGGGGAGAAGGGAATTAAACCGCTGGTGATGAAAGAGGTGGCCGACGCAGTTGATCTGCACGAGTCAACTGTCAGTCGGGCGGTGCGGGAAAAATATGTCCAGACCCCGCGCGGGTTGTATGAACTGGGTTTTTTCTTTGCTCCGGCATTAAAGACAGCTGACGATGGCGAGGTGTCGGCGGTCGCCGCACGAGCAATGCTGCGGGAAATAGTAGAGAACGAGGACAAGACGGATCCTTTGAACGATCGAGAAATCAAGGAGGAAATGGCCGATCGTGGTGTGCAGATCGGTCGGCGAACTGTCTCTAAATATCGTAAACAGATGCAAATTCCGAAGTGGAAATTACGACAAAGAGTAACTGCTAATTAATTAATTTGCGTTATAATTACTGGCCTGAGGAGGCTGATTAGTTATGGAGATGGAGTACCAATTTGTGGGACAGAACATTGAGCTGACGGAGCCCCTGAAAAATTATGCTCGAAAACGAACAGAAAAATTGTTAAAATACCTTGGTTCGGATGAGGAACAGGTCGCCAGCATGAGAATAAAGATGGAAGTAGAGGGGGAGAGGCAGATAGTTGATTTACAGTTAAATGGGGTAGGAGAATTTTTTGAAGGGCAGGCGGAAACCCCGGACATGTATTCTTCCATAGATCTGGCGGTAGATAAGCTGGCTCGCCAGCTGCGGCGTTATCACGATCGGGTGACTGACCACCGGAAGAAAGATCTTAACGGCCCAAATCGGAAGCTGGCTTCTAAAGTATTTTCGCTGGCCGAAGAGCAGGACGACGCGGTTGAAGAAGACAGTGAAATAATCAAGCGACAAACATTCACGGCCAAACCAATGTCCGTCGAAGAGGCCGTCTTACAGATGGAAAAATTAGGATATAATTTTTTTGTTTTTACAAATCAGGTCACTGAGGATATAAACGTAGTCTATGAGAGAAATGACGGTAATTACGGAGTAATCGAAACGGGACATTAAGAAGTTTATTTAATAGGAGGAGCGTATTCATGGCAACATTAGAACGAGCAGATTCCATCGGTATAGCAGAGCTACTCACCGGGGATGTAATAGAACCCCAGCTTGCGGCAGAAACCAGGAGCGAAGTATTTCGCAAGTTGATTGATATGCTTGCCGATGCCGGAAAAGTTTCCGATGCTGATGAGGCACTGAAAGCAATCACTGAACGGGAAGAAATTTTGAGCACAGGTATTGGTAACGGCGTTGCTATTCCCCATGCTAAGTCAGCCGCCGTTGACTCGCTTGTCGCCGCTTTCGGTCGCAGCGAAGAAGGAATTGACTTCAAATCTTTGGACGGGAAACCGGCCAGATTGATTTTTCTGCTTATCTCCCCAGAAGCGGAGGCTGGTCTGCACGTCCGGGCTCTCGCTCGTATCAGTCGTATGCTCAAAAATACGGAGTTTCGGAGCCGCTTGCTGGAAGAGGACTCGACAGATGCGATAATCGAGGCTATTCGCGATCAGGAAGATCAGCAGTAAATTAACAGGACCCCTTAAATTTGGAGCCGGTTAATGAGTAAACTCACCTGTTACCTGGTAACCGGTCTCTCAGGAGCCGGAAAAAGTCACGCTCTACAAATCTTTGAGGACCTGGGGATATCCTGTGTGGATAATTTGCCCGGCGAACTCGTGGAGTCTTTTGTTGAAGTCGCCGGACAAAAAAAAGACGAGTCTAAAGTCGCTTTAATACTGGATGTCCGGGAAAAGAAGTTTGTTAACCAGTTCCCGGAATTACTGGAGTTCTTTGAGGACAAAAGTGATGTCCAGTTAAAAATAATTTTTCTGGAAGCTTCAACCGAGGAGCTCCTGCGACGTTACCAGGAGTCGCGTCGTCCGCATCCGTTGTCCGAAAACCTTGACCTCAAGAAGGCGATTGAGAAGGAACGTGAGTTGCTTAAACCGGTAAGAAAAGCGGCCAATTTGATCCTCGATACCACGAGAATAAACATTCATCAGTTGAAACGACTGCTGGCTGACCTTGTTTCCAATTCTCCCCAGAAGAACCTGGTCCTATCCCTGGTTAGTTTTGGCTTTAAAAATGGTCCGCCTGCTCATCTGGATTTCTTGTTTGATTGTCGGTTTTTGCCTAATCCTTATTATGAACCACAGTTGAAAGAGAAAACCGGTCTGGATAAAGAAATCGAGGATTATTTTGCCGAACATCCCGAAGTTAATATTTATCTGAACAGGGTAGGAGATTTTTTAGATCCGGTTATCGACTCTTACCATAAAACTGACAAGCTTGGTCTATCAGTGGGGTTGGGATGTACCGGGGGCCGCCACCGGTCAGTGTTCCTGGTTGAACAACTGGCTAAAAGATTTACCGGGCAACGTTTCTTAACCACTTCGGTAACTCATCGCGATCTCGCCGAAGAAGTGCCCAGTGAGGCGGAACAATGATGCGGATGTGGAACTGGCTCAAACCGGGTCTGGGATTAAAACGCTGGATTAGTATGACCCTTGTGGGGGGAGTGGTGCTTGCCCTGGGCTTAAGCGGCTTTTTTGACGAGTATCTGCCGGAACTAACCGGTCTTGGCCTGCGTGCTTACGTGCTTACCCTGCTGGGGCTGCTGTTGATAGGGCTGGCTCTGCTTGGACTTATTTTTTCGCTGGTAAGTAAGATATATACCGATAGCGTGCCGCTGGTTCAAAAATTACAGCGACGCTCCCGGCTGCAGAGTGGACCTTCGATTGTTGCCATTGGTGGGGGAACCGGGTTATCGACATTTCTCAGGGGGTTAAAAGAATATACTGTAAATCTCACAGCGGTAGTAGCAGTTACTGACGATGGTGGTAGTAGTGGCCGGCTTCGGGATGATTTTGATCTGCCCGCTCCCGGTGATCTGAGAAACTGCCTGGTTGCGCTTGCCCCCGAGGAGCAACGCCTGTCCGAACTTTTTACTTACCGGTTCAGCGGCGAGAGCGAGCTGGCCGGTCACAGCCTCGGCAATATATTACTGACTGCGCTCTCCGATATACACGGTGGCTTCCCTGAAGCAATCAGGGCCTGTTCTGAAGTGCTGGCCATCCAGGGACGAGTTTTACCCGCTATGCTTGGACATCCTGAACTGCGTGCCACGATGAGCGACGACTCGCAATACGTTGGCGAGACTAATATCACTTCGGCCGGGAAGCAGATTGAATCACTGGAAGTTGTTCCGCAACCGGCGCGTCCTAATCCCGAGGCTATCTCTGCCGTAGCTGACGCCGATCTAATTGTTGTCGGCCCCGGCAGCCTCTATACTTCGATATTGACTAACTTTTTAGAACCAAAATTGTGTTCTGCCGTCTGTCAAGCAGATGCTCCCGTGGTTTATATCTGCAACCTGATGACCCAGGCGGGTGAGACGGGCGATTATCGGGTTAGCGATCACCTGGAGGCTTTTAAAGAAATTCCCCCGCAACCAGTAGTATTTGACCATATCCTGGTTAATACACGTCAGGCTCCCCGGGAGATTCGGGAGGAATACGAGGCTGAAGGTGCCCGGCAGGTGCAGTTTGATTACGACGTTGTGAAAAAGTATGACTTGAAAATACATGCTCAGAATTTTATTGAGGTCGATGAACACATTCGCCATGACGTTGGGGCAGTGGTAGAACGGCTGGAAGGTATTGTCAATTTTCAGGGAGGTGCTGGTTAACGGTGCAAGAAAAGACGCTCAAAGTAAACTCTGCCTCGGGCCTGCACGCTCGCTCGGCTCAAATGATTGTCAGGACTATGGCAAAGTATGACTCAAAGGTTACCCTGAGCAATGAAAACGCCGAGGCTAATGCCGCCAGTGTTCTTGATTTGATGATGCTTGCGGCCGCTCCCGGGACTGAAGTTGAAGCGCTGGTAAAAGGCGAGGATGAGGAGAAAGCGATGCAAGCTCTGGAAGATCTTTTCGAAAATAATTTTTATCGGGATGATCCGAATGGCTGAAGAAAAAATCTACCACGGTCGGGGTTTGTCCGCCGGGATTGGGTTTGGTCCTGCCTCAATTTTGCCTGATTTTACCTACGAGATGGACGAGGTTGAAATACATCCGGATGCTGTAGAAAAAGAGCTGGAGCGTTTTGACCAGGCGCTACAAAAAACTAAAAATTCCACCCGCCAACTCATAGAACATGTTAATGACACCCTGTTTGAAGACCTCGGCGAGCTGTTTGTGGTCCAGGAGTCTCTACTTGGGGACCCCAGCTTTACCAGCCGCGTTATTACTCATATCAGAGAAAACCATCTCTGTGCTGAATCAGCAGTTATGCGGGCCATGAAAACGTTAGAGGAACAATTTTTGGAAAAAACCGACGGGTCAAGACTTAGTGCAAGAGCCGTTGATTTCCTCGACGCCGGCATGCGCGTGCTTGGTCACCTGGAAGCTCCCGTCTCCCGCCCACGGCTCCCCCACGGGGGTGTCCTGGTCGCCCGCCGGATTGCCCCCAGTATCGCGGTGTTTCTCGAAGATTATGAAATTGAAGGTTTAGTGGTGGAAAATACCAGTCGTAGCTCTCACATAGCCGTGGTCGCCCAGTCCCTTGAAATTCCTACTGTTGGAATTGGAAACTCTGATTTTTATAAACAGGTCTCCGTAGGGGACACAACGATTGTTAGCGCCAACCAGAACCGGGTCTGGGTGAATCCTGACGAAAAAGTCCTGACGTCACATAAGGAGGCGCAGAAACGTTTCACTCAGTTCACGGCCAGTATTCTCGAAAAAACTCGGGATACAAAAAGTGACAGCCTGCCCCTTGTTCTACGCGGTAATCTTGGCCTGATGGAGGAAATACCGCTCCTCGAAAAATATGGCGGCGAAGGAGCGGGGCTTGTTCGGACAGAGTTTCTCTTTTTGGGTAAGAGCAATGAAATCCCGGAGGAAACTGTTCAGGCTGAACTCTACCACCAGATGGGGGAGTATCTTGCCCCGCACCCGGTTAATTTGCGCACCTTTGACTTCGGCGGCGACAAGCAGACTTTTCGCGAACCAGAAGGGGTTGGAGGACGGGGGATATACCGGGAATTATATAATAAAGAGGTCCTTGAAACACAGCTTCGAGCCATGTGCCGGGCCTATCAGAAACATGAAAATATAAATGTGTTACTGCCACTTGTCGGCTCGGTGGCCGAAGTTAAACAGGTGCTTGCTGTCATGAAAAGTTTCTCCCGCCGCAAAGGCTGGAAACGTCCCCCGCTGGGTATAATGGTTGAGATTCCCTCGATATTTTTCTCTTTAAAGGAAATTTTACCCCTGGTTGATTTTCTTAGCTTCGGAACTAATGATCTCCTGAATTATCTGCTTGGCGCGGATCGTTTTGGAACCCCCGGCGCTGATGCTGTTCATTACCCGGATCCCACCTTATTTCAATTTATGCAGCGAGTGATCGATCTTGTCGGGAGTAAAGATATTGCGATAAGCCTTTGCGGGGAAATAGGAGCTAATCCAATTTTTACTCCCCTGTTCATGGGGCTTGGTCTGGACGAGCTGAGCATGGCTCCCATGCGCATTCCGGAGGTTAAACTGGTAGCTATGGAGTGTCCGGAGGAAAAAGCACGATATTTTGCCGAACAGGCGCTTGAACTGGGGGTACGTAGTGAAGTCAAAGAATGGGTCCGGTCCGAACTTGGGCCTTACGTCCAGAATATACTGAAAGAAAAAGAAATTCCAAGAGAAGGTCGCGAGTATGATTATTACGAGAGGAGAAAAAATAGTGACCCCCGTTGAACTGGTCGATAAATATGATAGCGAGAATTTTTTAACCTGGTTGGAGCAATTTCCCGACCAGGTCGAACAGGCGGCTGAACTGGGGCAAGAAGTGAAGTCCCTTCGGTCGAACTGCGATTCTATATATATCGGTGGGATGGGGGGCTCAGGGATTGCCGGTGACCTGGTTGCCAGCTTTCTCTATGATCAGTTTAAAGTACCGGTGACGGCACTGCGTTACTACGATTTACCAGCTGCGGTTGACGAGAAAAGTCTTTTCGTCGGAGTCAGCTACTCGGGGAATACTGAGGAAACGCTGGCCCTTTTTCGGGAGGCCGGTCTTCGGGGGGCTAAGCGGCTGGCAATTACCAGTGGCGGTGAACTCGGTCGGATTGCCGGGGACTCGCAGACCGGATTGATTGAAATACCAGCCGGGCAGCCCCCACGCGCCTCGGCTCCCTATCTTTTTCTTCCCTTAATTTACTGTCTGGCTGCTTCCGGATATGCAGAAAGTCCCGCTCCGGAAGCGCTGGAGGAGACTCTGGTTGAACTAAGACAGCTCACCTCAAAATTGGCACCTGCGACCGGCAGTAATCCCGCCTACGCTCTGGCCAAAAAGATTCATGATCGCTACAATCTCCTTTACGGTAGCCAGCCAATTACTGCCCCTCTGGCCTTGCGGTTGAAAAATCAGCTTAACGAGAACGCTAAAATGCTGGCCGTGGCTAATGAATTCCCGGAACTGAATCATAACGAGATAATGGGCTGGCGCCAGCTCGGCGAGGTTGAGGATAAATGGCATGCTATTTTCCTCCGTGATCCTGCCGAACATCCCCGGGTGGAGAAGAGGTTTGAAATCACGCGAGAAATTTTGGCTGAGTCGGTGGGCGGAATAGATGAACTCTCGGGCAGCGGCGAGTCACGGCTGTCCCGTTTTTTGACATTGATGCTTTACACCGATTATGTGAGCTATTATTGCGCTTTATTACGCGGTGAAGACCCCTCGGAGATTAATTCAATCGAGCGTTTAAAAGAAAAACTTTGAAATAATTTTTTGGCCTTCTGGAGGGAAATAGACTCGACAGTTTTTTAAAAAATAATAGTTGTAATTTTTTTACGTAACTGCTTCGGAGCTTTTATTGTCCGAGTCTTTTTAACTATAACTGTTTTAAATTGCTGTTCAAGCTTATGTCGTTTGCGGCAGATAGGGCAGTTTTCTATATGTTTCCGGACCTCGCAATTTTCATTCTCCTCCAGCTCACCATCAATATAAAGTTGAAGGTATTTGGCTAATTGTTTGCAGTTCATCGAGGTCATCCTCTCGAACGGGTTAGCTTTCTGATTCTACGTCTTCCTTTTCGGATATGATTCCCTTCTCTTCAGCATAGTCAACGAGTTTTTTCTTCAAAATATTCCGAGCCCGGTGTAATCGCGACATAACGGTTCCAATTGGACAGTCCATGATTTCTGCTATCTCCTTGTAGGAAAATTCTTCAATGTCAGCAAGAATTAGAGCTGAGCGAAATTCTTCCGGGAGGTCGTTGATCGCTTCTACCATCTCCTCGGGCAGGATGTTGTCAAACAGCTCCTTTTCGGGATCATCAATTGAGGCGGCGATTTCACTGTCCAGAATGAAGTTATAAATCTCCTCGTAATCTTCATAATGGACTTTCCCCGGACTCTTCTTATAGTTCTTGTAGCGGGTATTATAGAGGTTACGCAGGATGGTAAACAGCCAGGCCTTGCAGTTTGTTCCGGGGGTGTATTGATGGAAAAAACGGTAGGCACGTAGAAAAGTGTCCTGGACCAGGTCTTCGGCGTCCTCGCGGGAGCTGTTTATACTCATGGCGTAGTTGTAGAGAGCATTCAGGTGGGGGAGTGCCTCTTCCTTGAACAGTTCCTGCTTTTCTTCCGGAGACAGCTCTTCAATATCAATAGATTCCTTGCCTTTTTTGAGCTGGTCTTCAACCATTTAAAATCAAATCCTATTTATTTGGTCCTTCACCGAGAAGTCCACTCTCCACTGGAAAGCTTTTCGGAGAGGCTCTATTTAGCAGAATATACCGACCGCAAGAATGGTAATATTTTTTGTTTAAACTGTAAACCCGCCAAAAGTCGCGAGAGCCGCCCCCGTCTTGCTCTGATGTCACGCGATAACCTTCTGTCCTCCCAGATAAGGTCGCAGGACGTCGGGGATTACTACACTGCCGTCGGCCTGTTGAAAATTTTCCAGCAGTGCCAGCCAGGTGCGACCTACCGCGACACCGCTTGCGTTGAGCGTGTGCACATAGCGAGCCGCTGCCCCGGGTTCGGGGCGAAACTGGATGTTGGCCCGGCGGGCCTGAAAGGCCTCGCAGTTACTGCAGGAAGAAATTTCTCGGTAACGTTGTTGCGAGGGCAACCAGACCTCAATGTCATAGGTGCGGGCGGCGGCAAAACCTGTGTCGCCGCTGCAAAGCGTAACTACATGGTAGGGTAGCTCAAGCTTGTCCAGGACGCTGCGGGCGTCTTCCAGTAGCTTCTCGTGCAGATCATAGGATTCTTCCGGTCGGCAAATTATTACCAGTTCAACCTTGTTAAATTGATGCTGGCGGATCAGTCCCCGGGTATCTTTACCGTGGGCCCCGGCCTCACGGCGAAAACAGGGCGTCCAGCCGGTCTTCTTCAGCGGCAAGTCTTCGGGGCTCAGGATTTCTTCACGATATAGGTTTATCAAGCTAACTTCTGCCGTAGGGATCAAATATTGTTCGTCTTTTACAGTCTTGTACATGTCATCCTCAAACTTTGGCAGCTGTCCCGTGCCTTCCATCACTTCCGGTCGAACCAGGACTGGCGTCATTATTTCCTCGTAGTCGTTTTCTTCCCGCTGGACGTCTAACATAAAGTCGATTAGAGCTCGTTCCAGTCGAGCTCCGTCCTCTTTCAGGACGGCAAAGCGGCTGCCAGATATTTTTTGGGCCGCCTCCAGGTCAAGTAGCCCCAGATTTTTTCCGATCTCCCAGTGAGGCAGCGGTTTGAAGTCAAACTCCTCCGGTTCTCTCGCTTTCTCCTCAAGCCGGTTATCGACCTCGTCGTCTCCCCGGGGGACAGTGTCGTGAAGTAGATTCGGGATTCGGAGCAGCAGATCGTTGAGCTTTTCGTCCAGTTCGTCTCGCTCCTCGTTGAGTTTTTGGATCTCTTCTTTCAACCGGCTCATCTCCGCAATAAGCTGCTCGGCTTCCTCGTCCTCCCCCGCCGCCTTTAGCTTACCAATGCGCTCGGACTCTTCGTTTCTACGGTGCTGCTTCTTCTCAACTTCGGCGATGATCGAGCGCCGTCGTTCGTCAATTTCTAACGCCCGGTCTACAATCCCGGTTTTTTCTCCTCTTTTTTCCAGGCTCTCTTTAATTGCCTCTGCTTCGTTCCGCAGATTTTTAGGCAGAAACATAGTCGCTCAATGCCTCCTTGACGAGCTGGAGTTTTTCCTTCATTAACTCCCCGGTGTCCGCCTCCAGGTTAAGGCGCAAAAATGGTTCGGTATTCGATGGCCGGACGTTAAACCACCAGTCGCGGTACTGGACGCTGATTCCATCCAACCAGTCCACGTCACCGTCGGGAAATTGCTTTTCCAGGGCTTTCATCGCCTTTTCCTTCTCTTCAACCTCAAAGTTTATCTCCCCCGACTGGGAGTAGCGTTTCAGTGGTTCAATGAGCTGGGAAAGGGACTCCGAGCGGTTGGAGAGGAGGTTAAGTAGATACAGGGTTGCGATCATACCGCAGTCGGTGTAGTAGTTGTCTCGAAAGTAATAGTGGCCGGAGAGTTCGCCTCCAAAAATGCCGTTAACCTCACGCATTTTTGCCTTCATGTAAGCGTGCCCAACACGGTAACGGACCGGTTCTCCGCCATACTTTTCTATTTCTTCCGAAACTACACGGCTTGAACGTAGGTCATAAACTACTTTTTCATTTGAGCGTCTGGCCAGTATAGGCTTGACAAGCAGTGCAGTTATCATGTCCGAAGAGATAATCTGCCCCTTTTCATCGACAAAAGCGGCGCGGTCGGCGTCACCGTCGAAGGCAATTCCGAGGTCGTAGTCGCCGGAGCGCACTTCTGCCTGCAAATCTGCCATATTTTCAGCTTCCAGTGGATTGGGGATGTGGTTGGGGAAACTGCCGTCCAGTTCAAAATACATGTCGGTAACTTCTACCGGCAGTTCGGCAAAAATCGGCGGCACGGTAAGCCCGCCCATCCCATTACCGGTGTCAATTGCCACTTTTAACGGTTTGATCCCTTCGGCGAAGTTCAGAATTGTATCTTTGTATTGATCGAGAAAATCTTCCTCGCGATAGCTTCCCTGCTCGGCGACGGGCAGGTTGTCCTCCTGAATCGCTTGCTCGATCTCATTTATTCCTGTTTCGTAAGCTACCGGTTTGGCTTCGTCCCGTGAAATTTTAAAACCTATATATTCGGGGGGGTTGTGCGATGCCGTAACCATAACTCCGCCCTGCGCTTCATAAAAGCCAATCGCGTTGTAGTTCATTGGTGTCGAACAGAGGCCAATGTCAATTACGTTCTGACCGGTTGCTCGTAACCCCTCGACCAGGGCTTCCGAAATTGGTTCAGCGACTTCTCGCATGTCGTTGCCTACGACAACCGATCCCTGTTCAAAAAAATTACCCAGTGCCACACCAATTTTATTCGCCAGTTCCTCATCGATTTGGTCTGGATATGTTCCCCTGATATCGTATGCTTTGAATACTCCTGCCATTTGCATCCACCTCCAGGTGAAATGTAATTTATGTTTATTCTGAGCCTTTATTTTAACCCGTCAGCCGTCAGACGGCAAGTGCTGTGTCCCACCGCATAAAACCTACCGAAGGGGAACGAAAATTCCTCCCCCCGGCGAGCAGAATTTTGCAGTAGAGCAAAATTCGATTTCCGGCGTAACTTCCTTCCGTGAAAGTTGACATTTGAACAATAAAATGGATAATTAATAGGCTTTCATACAAACTTTAACTTCAAACGTAACTGTGTAGCGTCCGCGCATAATTTTGGGAACATATGACGCTCCGGGGTTTGAACTAAAGAGCGTCATTGCGGGAACCTATGACGTCCCAGGACTTGCCCCGCAATCCATTTTTTCACCCCCCTTTGTCTTTCCCCCCTTCAAGGGGGAAAGCTCAAAGAGGCGCAAGACCGAAAATCAAGATCAAGTTCAAGATGGATTCCGGCTCGTAGGCCGGAATGACGTCAAGTTCAAGAGCATGAGCAAGATTACAAGCACTTAATGAATTTGAATTAGCTTTCAGCTTTTGGCTTTGAGCCTTAAGCTGGTGTATTCCGGCTCGTAGGCCGGAATGACGTCAAGTTCAAGAGCATGAGCAAGATTATGAGCACCTAATGAATTTGAATTAGCTTTCAGCTTTTGGCTTTGAGCCTTAAGCTGGTGTTTTCCGGGTTGCTTGCTCGGTCGGACGAAACAGGGGATATTTTGTCAGTGTCACGCTAAACAAATACATTCAAACTTTTTAACGTCGATCTGAGCCAGCTTAAATAGATTTGTTTTTTTCCCTTGCGGGAGAGAAATAAGAAGGTAAGTGAATGGGATGATTGCTTTTCGTGAAGTCAGTAAAAAGTTTCGCTGCGGCAGCAGCCGGGAACAGCTTTTTAATCCGCTGGAAGTCGAGGTAATTAGCGGTCTAAGTTTTGAACACCCGGAGGGCGAACCGCTTTTAGTAACCGGCCCCGCCGGTGCCGGGAAGTCTGTATTTATAGATTTGCTGGCTGGCCTTTATCGGCCTGATACGGGGGCAGTTGAGGTTTTTGGCCAGTCACCGGCGAGTAACAGTGAAGTCCGATCAGAGATCGGTATTGTTCGTTCTCAACCGATGGAGCTTGACCAGTTTCTCTCCCCACGCCGCAACCTTCAACTGTTAGCCGCCTGGTATGATATTGCCGGTGACGAAGCTCTGAAGCGGGTTGAGGAAACCCTCGACTACGTGGATATTGAGGCGGGGGCACGCGGTGTTCCCCTGGGCGAACTCTCTCCGGGGGTTATAAATCTTGTTAACATAGCAGCCGGCTTAATTCCCTCACCGCGGCTATTGCTTCTTGACGAACCGGCAACCCATCTTGGTCCGACGGCCCGGGATAAATTAAAACAGCTATTGCACGGTCTGAATAAGCAGGGGATGACCCTGGTAGTTGCTTCTACCGATGACAGACTGGTTTCTGATTTGGCGGCCCAGCAGCTTCATCTCTCCGAGGGAGAAAAGGTGAGCGACAGTGTCTCTTAAATTACCTACCTATTCACAGGTAAAAGGCTGGTTAGACTGGGAGCTGCAGCGACTTTTAAACCGAAGCTGGCGCGAACTGTTCCGGCTGCTTGGGCTTTTGAGCCTCTCCCTGGTATTCATAGTCATTGCCCGCCAGGGCTACGAGAAGATTGTACAGGAGGTTATCATTGGATTTGTCGGTTTGCTTCTGCTGCATCCCTTTCTGCGTGCCGGTGAGCCCTATGTTCGAGGGGTCATTCCCCGGCGCTGGCTCTCTTCGCCAGTCTCCCTGCAGATGCTTGCTTTTTCTGGTGTCTTAGGTCGCTGGTTTTTAAATCTTATCGGACTGGTTGTATTTGTAATAATCCTTTCCCTGGCCGGATTCAGCTTCGCTTTTTTACTCTCGCCGCTTTACTGGCTGCTCTTTTTGCTGCTGTTGCCCGGCACTCTGGGGCTTGGACTATTTTTCAATGGTCTTGGTCTCTGGGTCGGCGAGCTGCCCTTCCGTGGTGGTGTCTATCGTGCCATTGAACTCCTCGGAGCTGTATTTTTTCGTCCTTTTCACTTGCCCGCCTGGTTGTATGGTCTCTCCTGGTTGGTCCCCCACACCTATCTTAATGAGCTGGCTCGGGATCTTACCCTTGCAGCCCACTGGTCGCCGGCCTTCTATATTGTCGGGATTATGGTCAGTTTGGGCCTTCTCGCCGGAGGAACGGTAATATTTTTCCGCCATCTTGACGATTATATACAGAGTGGGCAAATTTTTCGCAGCTGATTGAAATATAACTATTATTTTTGAGGGATGGAAGATCGGTGTATTTAAGTAAAATAGTCCTTGATGGGTTTAAATCCTTTTACACGCGGACAGAGATAAATTTGGACGGTGGTATGACAAATATTGTCGGTCCTAATGGTTGCGGTAAAAGTAATATACTGGACGCCGTCCGCTGGGTGCTTGGTGAGCAGAGCGCTAAACAACTGCGAGGCGAGCGGATCAGTGACGTTATTTCCAACGGTAATGCCCGCCGAGCTGCAAAACAGCGAGCCACTGCTTACCTGACTTTCTCCAATTGTGAAGAGTTCTTTGGTGAAGCCGAGATTGAAGTCGGTCGCTCCGTCGACCGTGAGGGCCAGGGGACCTACTATCTTAACGGGGAGGAGGTAAGGCTAAAGGACATACGCAACCTTTTCCGGGACACCGGGATTGGCCAGGATCTTTATTCTGTTATCGGCCAGGGAGAAATTCAGAAGCTAATTCAGAGTAAGCCGGAGGGTCGGCGGGAGATTGTTGAGGAAGCTGCCGGTGTTGCTACCTTCCATCATCGTCGTCGCCTGACTAAACGTCGGCTGGAACAGACTCGTGAGGATCTCCAGCAGGTAACAAATGATTTGCGCGAGGACCAAGGGAGACTTTCTCGACTTGAAGGCCAGGCAAAAAAGGCGCGCCGGGTTCGGAAACTTCAGGGTAATCTACGCCAGCATCGACTTGAATATACTGCTCGCCGCCTCAAAAGTCAACGTCGTAAACTGGGCGAAGTAAAACAGCAGGAAGAAGAGGCGGCACAAGAACATAAAACTATCTCGAAAAAATGTGATCGCATAAAGGAGCGCCGGGCGCAGGTTAAGCAAAAGTTAGTAGAACTGGAAGATGATCTCAGGTTACTGGAGAAGCAGGTCGGGGATTGCCAGTCCCGTCTCTCCTCGGAACAGGGCGAGAGCACCCGTCTTGAGACACTTGCCAAAGAAATTTACGATCAGAACCTTGGCGATCGAAAACGCCGCCGTGGTTACCTGGAGCGGCTCGAAGATAATCTCAAGAGATTGACTACTGCGCACCAAAAATTATATCAAAATCGGCTGGCCGAGACTGTGCTCGCCCGTGAATCAACTGTGTTAACTGAACAAGAAAATAAAATGCGCGAGCGTAAGCGCTCCGTCGCCCGGGATTTAGAAGATTTGCGCAGTGATTCTCTCTTTCAAGTCAGTGAGGAGAGTGAACACCAGCACCTGGTCAAAGCCCTGGCCGAAGAAAAAGATGAACTCCAGCTTGAAAAACACCAGGCGGAGAAGACAGTTGAACAAATCGCCGAGCAAGTTCACACGGGGCGTGAAAGGCTGAACACTGTTTACAAAAATTATCTCGATTCGGAAGTTAACCGGGTCGAGATGAAATTAAGGGATGAGATTTTTTCCGAACAACAGCGAGCTGTCGAGGAGTTAAATCAACAGGTTAATAAGAAGCTGGACGGTCTGGAGAGAAAAAAAGAAATTTCACTCAGTCGGGATCGGACCCTGAGCCGTCTGCAATCCAATTATGAAGGGTATTACGACGGCGTTAAAGAGGTTATGCAGTATGTGGATTCCAGTAATCTTGATGGCGTGATTGGTGTGCTGGCCAACTTGATTGAGGTAGACCCCGACTATCGACGTGCCGTTCAGGCTGCTCTCGGAAGTTACCGGCAGGCGGTGGTAGTTGACGACTTTTCGGTCGCCCGAAAGCTGCTTGGTTTTGTACTTAAACAAGAGATTGGCCGGCTAACTATTCTCCCCCGCAAATTACCCCTCGAGATGGAAAATTCGGGTTTATCTTCCCAGCTTCTGGAGGCTCCCGAGGTTTTGAAACCGGCGCGGGCCCCGGTGGAGGCCGATGAGCGTCTCGATTCATTAATTAATTTTTTGCTTGGAAATACTGCCGTCGTAGAGGATTATTCGTCCGCTCTTGAATTGCTCGCCCGCAACGGCTGCTGCCGGGAGCTAAATCTGGTTAGCCTGGAGGGGGTTGTGCTTGATCCTCCGGGAGCTATAAAAGGGGGGAGTTTCGAAGGAAACGGCGCCGACATTATCGGTCGTACTGAAGAGTTACGACGTTTGCGTGATCGGCGTTCCCAGCTGACCGGGCGAATCAAAAAACTGCGCGACGTTCAGCGGCGTCTTGAGCACCTGGCAGACGAGGTGGATTCGCGTCGTCAGCGTGTTCTTGGGGCACTTCGGGGTGTAAGAGAAGAGTCGCGTGAAAATTATGAAAAGATCAATGGACTGGCTCATCAGCTCTCGAATGCGCGTCGCAAATATGGTGGAGCTTTACAAAAAATAGCGGAGCTTGAAGAAAAACGGCTGCAAAATAATTATGCCCGCCTGGCTGCCCGGAAAATAGCCGCCACGATTGCGGAACGGGAGCGCCGCCGCCGCCGGCGGCGTGACCGGCTGCGTGAACAGCTTAAAAGTGAAGAAAAATTGATTGAAAGGATTCAGACTACCTGGCGTTCACTGGAAAAAAATCTCCAGGATGCCCGCACCGAGCGGCGCCGCGCCGAGGATCGAGTAGAGCAGTTTGAGGCGCGCCGGCTGGAACTGATTGAGGAGATAAAACAAATTGATCTTGGTGAGCGTGATAGAGGCAACAGGTGGTTAAAAGCCGAAGAAGAGAGAAGCTTTTCCCGTCTTCGCCTGCACCGCTTGCGAGCGGAACGGCAAACTTGGGGTAAACTCCGTTCCGCTCTCCAGTCCCTGCGTTCGCATCGTCAGCAAAAGCTGGAGGAAGTAAACGAGAACCTGCGTCACATGGAACGCGAACTTGAACGTGGTAAAAATGAATTAAATCGGCTCAGTAACCGACGGGCTAATCTTGCTGAACGCCGTTCTCGTCAGGAAAAGGTTCTGACCGATGAATTTGATATGGAACCGGATGCGGATCTATCGCAAATAGATACCGGGGAAGCAGCTGAGCTTTCCGATGAAAAATTACAGAAAACTATTCGAAAGCTTAAGGATAAACTGCGAGATTTGCAGCCTGTCAACATGCTGGCTGACAAGGAGGTTGAAAAGCTGCGGCAGCAGGTCGATGACGTTTGTGCCCAGAAAGAGGATCTCGAACAGACCTGTGAGAAGCTTGAAGACGTAATTTCTCGCCTGAATAGAAAGGCACGCGTTCAGTTCCGGGAGGCTTTTGCTGAGATAAAGGACTACTTTGCTGATTTTGTTGAGGAGCTATTTGGCGGCGGCCGCGGTAAAATGGAGCTGACCGCTGACCCGATTCTTGAGGCAGGGGTTAAAATTGAAGTCCAACCGCCGGGCGAAAAAATAAAAACTATGTCCGCTCTCTCGGGGGGCGAGAAATCTCTGGCTTCCATTGCTTTTCTTTTTGCCCTGTTCGAATACAGCCCCACCCCCTTCTGTTTCCTCGATGAGGTGGACGCCCCTCTCGACCCTGAAAATGTTTCCCAGATGATTAACTTACTACACCGCTATAGTAGTGAAACTCAGTTCGTAATAATTACTCACAACAAAATCACCATGCAGGCTGCTTCCCAGCTTTTTGGTATTACTATGGAAGAATCCGGCGTTTCTACCGTTGTTGGGCTGGATCTTCCTGAAGCAGAGGAATGGCGTGAGGAGGCGGTCGGCTAACAATGGTTCCCGACTGGATCAAAGACTGGTTTTGGAATAATTGGCGTAAAATATTTGCGGGTGCCGCCGCTTTTTTACTGCTTGGCTCAGCTTATTATTTCATTCAAGTTCAACTGGTTCAACGACAGGAGCGTGTTGAGTCGGTTCGCGCCGTCCAAATGCCTGACTGGCGACCTGACCCCGAAACTGTAGCTGACGTTTTCGATACTGATTCTCCTCTTCTGCCGCCTCGAGTTGAAGCTCAACCCCCCCTGAAACGGCGATTGGAACCGATTGAAGACCCGGGGCCTTCTGTTAGAAAAGAAGCCTATAAATTACCCGAATATGAGTTGCAGGAGGCCCCTTCGCTGCTCGGGGCTCCTGTTCAGTAGCGATGGACATTAAGATTATAGCCAGGTATCTTCTTACGCTTGCGCTTGTTATCACTTTCCTTGTCCAGGGCTATCTTATCCCCGGCAGTGGTGGCCTTTACTGGCGCCGCGCTATAGCTGTTGGACTGCTTCTGTTGGCCGGTTATTTTCTGCCCGCCATTCTACTCCTGGCCACTGCATTCTTTGCCCTCGTTTCTGACTTCTTTTTTATTGAAGGAACTATAAATGCTCTTGATCTGCTCGTCTGGGCGGTCTTTGTTTTGATCCCACTGCTGGGAGAAAAAATTGGCCAAACCCGCGAAAAAGAGGCCGCCGAGAAAACCAAAAAAACAGGTCAGGAGAAACCAGAAATCAAAAAATCTATGGATAGCTCTTTTTTGCCTGGTCGCTCAGCAGGCGATCTTGACGACGTGGTTGACAAGACACGTAATCTGCTGCTCGATCGTTTTAAACGAGCCGCTGATGAGCTCAATCTCGCCAATTTGATTTACTATCATGTGCGGTCTAAAAAAGCTACAGTTGGTTACGCGTTAAATCGTCACGGAGAAATTAACCGTGACTGCAGCTTTACGCCCGATGTCGGGCAGAGTGTCGGCTGGGTGCTCAGACACGAGAAACCGCTCAGTCTGCAGGGCCAGAGCCTGGACTGGCGTAATTTACAGTATCACACCAAACCTGTTTCCCTTCAGCGAGTAGAATTTTATCCGGTTTCCTTTCAAAACGAGTTGATCGGTGTGCTTGTTCTCGAATGGCTTGAACCTGAGCTACCTGCCGAGCAGCGCGTGAAAGAATTTGTGAGCGAAGTTAAAAAAATGTTCAGTCTAGATTACTCTGTCCGCGATCTGGTCCGCAGTCAGCAGAAGTTGAAGCTACTGGAAAAACTTTACACCGTAAATCCTCTCGCTGGCGAAGATTTCTCACAGACCGTGGCCCGGGCCCTGGAATACGTTCGTAATCACCTGCCGGCTAATAATGTGAATTTTTTTCGCCCTGATGATGAACTGGCCGAAGTTTCTCCACCGGCCCGGCGTAAAATATACGAGAGCTGTCGCCAGTGGATATTGAATAGTGAAGAAATCCTTCGGATTGATGATGTCCGTCGTGAAAGCCTCTCCGGCGGCCGGCTGGATAAGTTTGGCCAGGCTGATCTGGTCTCCTTTTTAGGTGGTGCTATAAAACCGCCGGGGGAGGATTGCTACGGCTTAATTTTTCTCGACGCTGACGAACCTGATTATTTCAAGCGCGCCGATGAAAAAATTTTTAAGCTCTTGCTTAATTACCTGGAGGACTTACTGGAGGTTGCGCGCGACGTGCGCCAGGCGCGTCAGGATCGGTCGCGCTTGGTTCGGTGGGTGGAAGAAGTAGGGGGGCTGCGGTTTGATCCAGGCCACCAAAATCCGGCCTGTGATGTGATTGACCTGATTGACGATTACTTTTCACCCGTGGCCTCGGCCCTCTATCACCGGAATAAGTCCCATTTTAAACTTGTTTATGATAAAGGAGCCGAAAATCTGGCTAAAAAAACTGACGTCGACTCCTCAATAGTTAATCGGGTCGCTGGCACTGAAAAGGATATTTTGACAATACCTGATGCGACCAAATTTACAGGTTTTGAGCCGCC
>CAZMIT010000016.1:0-23403 GCA_964566495.1 uncultured bacterium
GACCCGGTGTGTCAATAATGTTAATCCGGTGGTCATCCCAGTAACAGGTGGTAGCAGCGGAAGTAATAGTAATACCACGCTCTTTTTCCTGGTCCATAAAGTCCATTTCAGCCGCACCCTCGTGGGTCTCTCCCATTTTGTGAATCTTACCGGAATAGTAGAGGATACGTTCAGTTACTGTTGTCTTACCGGCGTCAATATGCGCCGCAAGTCCAATGTTACGAGTTCGTTCAAGTGATACGTCGCGTCCCAATTTCAACACTCCATTTTCTATGATATATGATCAAAAAAATTACCAGCGATAGTGAGCAAAGGCGCGATTCGCCTCCGCCATTTTATGCACATTTTCTCTTTTTTCAAAAGCAGCGCCGCTATAATTAGAAGCGTCCAATATTTCGTTAGCGACCCGGCTTTCCATAGATCGCTCACGACGGTTTTTCGCCGCTTCCTGCAGCCAGCGTATAGAAAGAGCCAGACTCCGATCACGGTCAACCTCCATCGGCACCTGAAACGTCGCCCCACCCACGCGGCGCGGGCGAACTTCTAACCGCGGTCTTACGTTATCAATAGCGTTTTCAAATATCATCAGGGGATCTTCATCTGTCTTCTCCCCGATGATATCAAAAGCTTCGTAAACAATTCGCTCGGCGACAGCTTTCTTACCGTCTTCCATAATTTTATTGATGAACCGTGTGACCATTTTACTATCGTATACCGGATCCGGCTCAACTGGTATTCGATTAAAAGAGGTCTGTCTTCTAGGCATAATTTATTTACTCCTTTTTAGTTCCATATTTTGATCGCGCTTGTTTACGACCTTCAACACCGGCCGTATCCAGGGCGCCGCGAACTACCGTATAACGGATACCGGGCAAGTCTTTAACCCGACCGCCGCGCACCAGGACAATATTGTGCTCCTGCAGGTTATGTCCCTCGCCGGGGATATAAGCGGTAACTTCATAACCCGAAGTCAGCCGCACTCTCGCTACTTTACGCAGAGCGGAGTTAGGCTTCTTGGGTGTGGCTGTATAAACTCTGGTACAAACACCACGTAATTGAGGTGAACCCTCAAGTGCCGGCGTCGATTGCTTCTTCTTCTCCTGGTGCCGGCCTTTACGGACAAGCTGATTAATAGTTGGCAATGTTTTTACACTCCCTTACCAAAATTGGCTGTAAACTTTATCTATCGAAACTCTGTATGTCAACAAATTTTTCATTTTTTAATCTAACTTCCCTTCTAAAAGCGGGAAGAATGAGAGAAAAAAACTCCCGTAGTTTAGGCCGAAGATGCTTCTCCTTCGGCCGCTTCTTCCGCTTCGTCGGCGGCCTGACGCGTGTAGGAACGGGCCTGGTCAACAACTTCACGCAGGTCTGTCTTAAACATGTCACGATAAGTGTAATATCCCGTTCCGGCTGGAATCAGGTGACCGGTAATAACGTTTTCCTTCAGCCCCTTCAACTCGTCGACCTGGCCGCGGGCCGCTGCATCAGAGAGCACACGTTTCGTGTCCTGGAAGCTAGCCGAAGATATAAAGCTGTCAGTGCCAAGCGAGGCTTTGGTTATACCCTGGAGAACTGGCGTAAACGAAGCCGGTTCGCCGCCGTCCTCAGCTATTGACTGATTAATCCGAGACAGACGGTAGCGGTCAACAAGCTCGCCGGGTAAATACTGGGTATCGCCAGAGGAAGTAATCATAACCCGGCGAACCATCTGACGAACTATAAGTTCAATATGTTTGTCATTAATGGAAACACCCTGCTGACAGTAAACCGTCTGAATTTCACGGACAAGATAATTTTGCAGCGCCCGCAGTCCTTTTATTCTAAGCAGGTCGTGCGGATTGATATAACCTTCAGTCAGTGGCGTTCCTTCTTCAACCGTTTCGCCGTCGCGCACCCGGACGTGTACTCCGGGCTTGATTCTATACGATTTGGAATCCTCGGTTTCAGGGTTGGTAATCTGAATCGTCCGAATTCCTTTTTCCTCACGTTTCTCCGGTTTAATAAATTCCACAACTCCGGATATCTCAGCAATGTCAGCGCTTTGCTTGGTGCGCTTGCGAGCCTCAAACAAGTCTTCCACCCGGGGCAGACCACCAGTGATATCCTTTGTTTCAGCGGCCTCCTTGGGCATCTTAGCCAAAACCTGACCGGACTGCACCTGCTCGCCATCTTCCACGACAAGTATGGCGCCATAGGGAAGATCATAGCGTCGTGTCGCCTTTTTCCCCTCGCGCTTCAGTATTACACTGGGGAACATCTTACCCTGTTTGTCCTCCACAATCACTTTGTTTATAAGCCCTGTTGTTTCATCGACTTCCTCGGACAGCGTCCGGCCAACCTCAACGTCCCGGAGATTAACTTCTCCATCAAACTCAGCAATTATTAGTTCGTTATACGGGTCAACCTCAACGTAACGCTCATCGGCCCGCACAACATCGCCCTGTTTGACCAGCACCTGTGAGCCAATATCAAGGCTTATGGAATAATCAGAGCCCAGCACCCGCAGGGCATTATTTTGCACCATAACAACGCCTTCCGTTTCAGCATAAATTTCCTCTTCTTCGCCGTCTGCATCGCGATATACAGCGAGTTGATCGCCCTCGTAAACCCAAAGACCCTCGAATGCGACGGGCTCTAACTCGCCCTCTTCGGGTTCAAGAGAAATCTCCTGTTGAATTTTTCGTACTCGCATTTCAGATTCAGCCAGTGAGACCAAAACCTCGCGACCGTCTTCTTTTTCAAATTCGACGGCATTTTCAGGTAGTGCCTCTATATATATGTCATTCTCGGCCTCGACGGCGTGTTCACCACCACCGGCAGCAGTGCCCCCGGTATGGAAGGTTCTCATGGTCAACTGGGTCCCCGGCTCACCAATCGATTCGGCGGCAATTATCCCTACCGGCTCACCAATATCAACCATTTTCCTGGTCGACAGGTCTCGACCGTAACAACGGGCACAGACACCGTCCTCGGACTCACAGGTCAACAAGCTCCTGAGCTTAACTGAATCAAACCCACACTCCTCAATCCGTCGCGCCTGGGCCTCTTCAATCATTTCATCCTCGGCGACGATTAGCTCGCCGGTCTGTGGATGTTTTATATCCTCCCGAGCAATCCGGCCAAGAATCCGGTCGTATAAATCCTCAAGGATTTCATCACTGGACCTAATAGGAGCAATTTCAACGCCCTGTAGGGTCTCGCAATCTTCCTCAACAATTCTAGAACTTTGTGCCACATCGGCCAGCCGGCGGGTCAAGTAGCCGGCGTCCGCCGTCTTAAGGGCAGTGTCGGCCAGCCCCTTCCGAGCCCCGTGGGTGGAAATGAAATACTCCATGACGGACAAACCGTCACGAAAACTTGATTTAATAGGTAGCTCAATAATCTTCCCACTTGGTTTAGCCATAAGGCCACGCATACCGGCAAGCTGACGGAGCTGCTCTTCAGAACCCCGGGCGCCGGAATTAGCCATCATATAAACAGGGTTTAGGCCATCCTGGTCCTTGCTCATCTCTTCCAACAAGGCATCACTGACGTCCTGCGTCACCTGGTGCCAGACGTTAATAACTCGATTGTATTTTTCTTCAGCGACCAGGTCCCCCGCTTCATATTGTTCGTTAATCTGCTCTACCTTATTGTCTCCCTGCTCGATCAACTTTTTCTTTTCAGGTATTTCAAACATGTCCTGATAGCCGATAGAACAGCCCATCAGAGTCGACTCATGATAACCCTCCTCTTTAAAGGCGTCCAGCATGTGCACTGTTTGGTAGGTCCCTTCTTCCTCAACAACTTCGGCCACAAGATCGGCAAGGTCGCCTTCGTCAAACTCATGATTACGATAGCTAAAACTATCGGGTAAAATTTCGTTAAAAAATATCCGCCCCGGGGTGGTGACGTATCTCTCACCATCCGTACGGTAGATAATTGGGTCGTGCAGACCAACTCGCCCGTCTTCATAAGCCCATTTTGCCTGGCTGGGCTGAGAAAACTTGTACTGGGTCTCTTCAATTTCATTGATATCCACGGAGTAAGGTTCACGGGTCAAGTAATTAAGTCCAATAACCATATCCTGTGTCGGGATACTGACGGCCCCCCCGTGAGCCGGCGAAAGCAAGTTATTGGTGCTCAACATAAGCACGCGAGCCTCGATTTGTGCCGTCTTAGAAAGCGGCACGTGAACGGCCATCTGGTCGCCGTCAAAATCGGCGTTGAAAGGCGGACAGGCCAGCGGGTGCAGACGAATCGAATGACCCTCGGTAAGCACCGGTTCGTATGCCTGTATGCCAAGACGGTGCAGGGTGGGAGCCCGATTAAGCATAACCGGATGCCCCTTAATTACTTCCTCAAGGGCGTCCCAGACCTCCGGTTCTTCACGCTCAATCATTTTTTTGGCCGATTTGATACTGGAAGCAACGTTGTCATTGACTAATCGCTGCATTATAAATGGTTTAAACAGTTCAACTGCCATCTTTTTAGGCAGCCCGCACTGATTAAAATTAAGCTCCGGACCGTTCACGATTACGGCCCGTCCGGAGTAATCAACCCGCTTGCCAAGCAGATTCTGACGGAATCGCCCTTGCTTTCCTTTCAGCAGGTCAGTTAATGATTTAAGCGGCCGGTTGTTTGGACCGCGCACGGGCCGTTCAACCCGCGAGTTGTCAATCAAAGCGTCAACGGCCTCCTGCAGCATCCTCTTTTCGTTCCGTATAATAATATCCGGTGTCCGCAGTTCCATCAGCTTTTTCAGCCGGTTGTTGCGGTTAATGACCCGCCGGTAGAGATCGTTCACGTCAGAAGTGGCGAAACGGCCGCGCTCAAGCTGAATCATTGGTCGCAAGTCGGGAGGAAGAACCGGAAGTACTTCCAGGGTCATGTTTTTGGGATTAAGACCAGAGTCGTAAAATCCTTTCAAAGCCCGAAGCCGGCGAATTAATTTTCGGCTTTTCTGGCGGATTTTTGTACGTCCTCGAGCACTTTTTTTCTGAAGCTCCAGCTCATCCTCAATAGCGCTGATTTCTGCTTCCAGGTCCAGGTCCTCCAGGAGATACTGAATCGCTTCCGCCCCCATATCGGCCTGAAAACGGTTGCTGTATTCTTCCCGGGCACGCTGATATTCCTGCTCACTTAGTAACTCTTTCTTTTTTAAGCCGGTGTCACCTGGATCCAGAACAACGTAACTTTCAAAATAGACAATTTTTTCAAGGTCCTTGATGCGCATGTCAAGAACTAAGCTTAGCTTAGAAGGAATTCCCTTGAGAAACCAGATATGGGTTACCGGAGACATCAGGTTGATATGACCCATACGAACACGACGAACTTTTGAGCGAGAAATTTCTACACCACATTTATCGCAAACTACTCCGGCATATTTCTTACTCTTATATTTGCCGCAGAAACACTCCCAGTCCCTGGTCGGCCCAAAAATTTTCTCACAGAACAGGCCGCCACGCTCTGGACGCAGAGAACGATAGTTTATAGTTTCAGGCTCTTCAACCTCACCGCTCGAGATATCAAGAACACGATCGGGAGCCATTAAGCCTATACTTATGTGGTCAAACTCGGAGAAAAAATCGTCAGCATGCGCTTCGGAGTCATCGCTGTCTCCAAGCAGTCCGCTGTCCGTTAACTGGCTACTTCCGATTGTCTCCGCATCGGATTGTGATTCTTTAGCCAAGGGAAAACACCTCTAAATTAGAATTTATTCGGTAACCATTTCATCTATATCAAGTTCGCGATCTTTACCGTCAAAGACGCGAATATCAAGTCCCAGTCCCTGCATTTCTTTCAACAGCACATTGAATGACTCAGGGACACCGGGGACAAAGCTCTCCTCGCCTTTAACTATCGAAGCGTAAGTTCGCGAACGTCCGCTTACATCATCACTTTTGACAGTAAGAAACTCGCGCAGAGTATGGGCGGCACCGTAAGCTTCAAGCGCCCAGACTTCCATCTCTCCCAACCGCTGGCCGCCAAACTGTGCTTTACCGCCCAGCGGCTGTTGCGTAACCAGAGAATAAGGTCCAATGGAGCGCGCGTGCACCTTGTCTTCGGCAAGGTGCTCAAGTTTCATAATATGCATATTTCCAATTGTAACTTCCTGGTCGAAATACTCGCCTGTCCGGCCGTCCCGCAGGGGAACTTTACCATGACGCGGATAACCGGCTTCTTCCAGTATATCAGCGATATCCTCGTCGGTTGGACCCTCAAAGACAGGAGCAATTACTCTGTAACCGAACTCTTCAAGCGCCAGCGTAAGATGGGTCTCCAATACCTGGCCCAGGTTCATACGGCTGGGCACCCCGAGCGGATTAAGTACCACATCTACCGGTTCTCCTTCTTCGGTAAAGGGCATGTCTTCTTCGGGAAGAATTTTAGATATAACTCCCTTATTACCGTGTCGCCCCGCCAGTTTGTCACCAACGCCAATTTTCCGCTTGTCAGCGACATAAACTTTCACTTTTTTTTCCACGCCAGCTTCCAACTCGTCGTTGTTCTCGCGGCTAAACTCCTTGACGTCAACAACTACTCCTTTTGTCCCGTGGGGAACAGTCAACGACGTGTCCTTAACATCTTTGGCTTTTTCACCAAAGATAGAGTGCAAGAGCTTATATTCGGGCGAGAGGTCAACGTGACTTTTAGGCGTCACCTTGCCGACCAGCAAATCACCCGGTTCAACATAACTACCAATTTTCACTATTCCTTCGTCGTCCAGGTCACGCAGGGCCTGCTTGCTCTGGCTCGGGATGTCGCGAGTAATTTCTTCCTTGCCTACCTTGGTCTCCCGCGCTGCTATTTCAAGCTCCTCAATATGAATAGAAGTATAAACGTCCTCCGTAACCAGGCGCTCGGAGACAAGAATAGCATCCTCAAAGTTGTAGCCCTCCCAGGGCATGAAAGCAACTTTTACATCACGACCCAGGGCCAGTTCTCCCTGGCTCGTCGCCGGTCCGTCGGCCAGTACTTCTCCCGCCTCAACTTCATCGCCTTGTTCAACTATCGGTGTCTGGTTGAACGACATCCCCTGGTTAGATCGTTTGTATTTCATCAGCGGATAAATGTCGATCCGATTTTCACCGGCTTCAGCAATTATTTCGCCGGTTTCCTCGTCAATTTGATCCTCCTCCAACTCTTCATCTACTTCCACCCATACCCGGCGAGAATCGCATTTCACAACTTCACCAGCCTGTTGAGCGACAACTACTGAGCCACTGTCACGAGCTGCTTTACCTTCCACGCCCGTAGCAATCATGGGGCGTTCTGTGTTTACCAGTGGCACCGCCTGACGCTGCATGTTTGAACCCATCAGCGCCCGGTTGGCATCATCGTTTTCCAGGAAAGGGATGCAGGAGGTGGATATACTTACAATCTGCCGCGGCGAGACGTCAATATAATCGATATCCTCGCGGTGAATAAGCTCAAACTCATCGGCACTACGAGCTCTGACAAGCTCTTGGGTCAATTTGCCCTCGTCGTCAGTCTCGGTTCCCGCAGCGGCGATGTTCGCCTGGTCCTCTTCGTCCGCGTCCAGAAAAACAACCTCATCCGTAACTTGCCCATCCTCCACGAGCCGATAAGGAGTTACCAAAAAGCCCAGCTCATTTACCCGGGCAAAAGTAGCCAGGCTAACAATCAGTCCAATATTAGGACCTTCAGGCGTTTCGATAGGACAGATACGACCGTAATGAGTGTGGTGGACGTCACGAACGTCAAAACCTGCCCTTTCCCGGGACAGACCGCCGGGGCCAAGAGCTGATAAACGACGCTTGTGAGTAAGCTCGTCGAGTGGATTTGTCTGATCCATAAATTGACTCAGAGAACCGGTCCCGAAAAATTCCTGCAGATCCGCAGTGAGCGGTTTAATATTGATCAAACGGGCCGGCGTCGGCCGTTCATCGTCCTGAACATGCATGTTTAACTTATCTTCAATACTGCGTTCGACCCGGCTTAAACCGGTTTTGGTCTGCTGGTAAAGTAACTCGCCAATAGTTCGCACGCGCCGATTTGAGAGGTGGTCGATGTCATCAATTTCACCTTCACCGTCGGCAATTTCAATGAAGTATTCAAAAATAGCGAGCAAATCTTCGGGCGACAGGGTTCGCTCCTTAAGATCTTCCTTCTCCAGCCCCTTGTGCCCGAGCTTCTTATTGATCTTGTATCTACCAACCCGTTCAAGATCAATTCGATCCTCGTCAAAAAAGGCTCCGTAGATGTATTCACGAGCGTTTTCAATGCTGTAAGGATCGTTCGGACGCAGTAATTTAAACAACCGTTTAAAGGCCTCCGACGGCTCTGTCGTCGGATCTTTAGCCAAAGTATTCAAAATAACGGGGTTGATTTGTTCCCCGCGGTCGACAATCTTTATTTCATCGTAGCCCAGGTCTTGCATGTCCCGGAAAACTTTCTTGTCAATCCGCTGACCGGCCGGATGAACAATATTATACTCCGGTCCCGTCTCTTCTTCAGCTTCATCAACTTCCTCTTCTTCCTCCTCGGCCTCCGCTTCCTCTTCTTGGTTTTCTTCTGTTTCTTCCTCAGATTCTTCTGCTTCGGTCTCCACGACCTCTTCCAGAATCGGCTCAGCAAGATATTCAAAGGTTAACGAATCAGCATCTTCCACTGGAACGACCTTTGTTTCATAGAAATGTTCAACTATATCTTCGTTCATGGGCATGATGTAATCCGACTCGGGATCTTCAGGGTCTTCCGGAAGTATCCGCAAAAAGGTTGTTGATTCGATACGGCGCTCGCGGTCGATACTGATTTTCATACGGTGACGCGCATCTATATCGATGGTGACCCAGGTTCCAATATAAGGCACTATCTTACAGGTGAAGCGTTCCTTCGAATCGTCGTAGTCGTAAATCACACCAGGCGAGCGGATGAGCTGACTGGTTATGATACGCTCAGTACCGTTTACGACAAAAGAACCCGTAGGTGTCATGTAAGGATAATCGCCAAGAAATACGTCCTCTTCAATTATTTCGCCGGTTTCTTTAAAAATCAGACGCATACGAGCGGTAACAGGGACAGAGTAGGTAATGCCCCGCTCTTTACACTCCTGGGGCGTATGTTCAACCTCTCCCACTTTGTAATGCTCGTATTCAAGCGAAATTTCATCATTTTCGATCGGGAAGGTTGACTGCAGGGCCTCTTCAAAACCCTGTTTTTTTCGTTCTTTCGGACCACACTCCGGCTGCATAAACCACTGGTAGTGCTGCTTTTGTATGTGAAGCAGATCTTCCTCCTCGTAAATTTCCTCCTGGGAACTGAAGTCAAGAACGTCCTCGCCTTCTCTCTTCCACTGATCAATTACCATACTACGTGACCTCCTACGGGTACACAGGAATAATATCCAGACAAGGATACTTCCTGATTAATAATCTGAGTCCGTTTCCAGCTGGGCAGACGGCTGATGTTACTTAAGTTCGACCGTGGCGCCAGCGGCCTCGAGCTGCTCTTGAATTTCCTCGGCATCCTCGCGAGCCAGACTTTCTTTGACTGCGTTAGGCGCCTCCTCAACCAGCTGTTTAGCTTCTTTGAGCCCGAGGTCGGTGATAGCTCGCACCTCTTTAATTACCTGAATTTTACTGTCACCAAAGTCGGAGAGAACAACATCAACCATGGTGTCGCCCTCGTCCTCTTCATCTTCTTCGCCGGCGGCGGGGGCAGCGGCAACCGCTCCAGCCATCGCACCAGCTTCAACATCAAATCTCTCTTCAATCTCTTCTACGAGTTCGGACAGTTCTAAAACCGTCATCTCCTCAATAGAATCGATAATTTCATCTTTGCTCAACGTAGCCATCAAACTCACTCCTCCTGATCTTCTTTTTGATTTTTAACTTGATTCAACACGTTCGTAAATTTAACTATCGGATTCTTAAGATACTGTGCAAGCTTTTGCAGCGGTGAATTAAGTCCCATGGCCACACTGGTTAACAGTTCGTGGCGCGTGGGTAACTCTGCGATCCGTTCTATTTCTTCCGCCTCAAAGAATTCGCTATCAATAATGCCTGCTTTCAACCGGGGATTTTCATACTCCTCCTGAAAATCAACAATAATTTCAGCCATCCGGCTCACGGCGCTATCACCAAAAACAATCGCCGTATTCCCCTGTAGCAAGGGCTCTACCCTGTCGACCAGGCCGTTGCCGCTATCCGGGGCGGCAGATGTTTCAGACGCGGTATCAGGAACAAGTTCGTGCGCAGAACCGAGAATCTTCTCGGCCATCGCCGGTCCAACTCCGGGCACTTCCTGTAGTTCTTCCTGACCGGCGTCAACCAAATCTTTCACGCTTTCCAGCCCCGCTTCTTCAAGCGTCTTAGCCTTCGAGGGGCCAACCCCCTGCACGTCTGTCAATTCCGCCGTTTCAGTCGATGTCTCGTCAGCTTCACCCTCAGTCTCAGATTTTGCAGGACTTGTTTCCGCAAAAGCTCGCCGGGCCAGGCGGTTTTTAACGACGTGAAAACTGGAATCGTTCTCATAAAGTTCCTGCCGCAGCTTCTCCGTCTCTTCGACCGTCATCCCCCGAAAATTTGTAAAAACCATGTAACTGTTCCGTTCAATCAGGTCCTTTAATTGTTCCACCCACTCTACTTTTCGCGCTTTGACCATCTCTACTTACCTCCCTAACTCGTTTACGCCTGTTCCCAGGCCGCGGCGGGATCAATTTCAATCCCCGGCGACATGGAGGAAGCCAGCGTAATGGAATCTATGTATTGCCCGCGGGAAATCCCGGGCGGTTTCTCGTCTATAATAAATTCAAGCACTGCTCGCAGATTATCCGCCAGTTCGGATTCACTCATCTCGTCAGTGCCCACGGGGGCGTGAATAATCCCCTGGCTGTCGTTACGCAACTCAACCTGTCCCTGTTTTATCTTTTTAACCGTTTCAGCCACATCGAAAGTGACTGTGCCGGCCTTGTTGTTCGGCATCAGCCCCCGGGGACCAAGCACAGGCCCAAGCCGACCAACTTCACTCATCATATCGGGCGTTGCAACCGCCGCATCAAAATCCAGCCAGCCGTCCTCGACCTTCTCAACCAGCTCGTCCTCACCGGCGACATCGGCTCCGGCTTCTTCAGCTTCCCGCTGCTTTTCCCCGGTAGCAAAGACAATTACTTTTGTATCCTGGCCGGTGCCGGCGGGCAAGACTATTGACTTACGTATTTGCTGATTTGCCTGGGTCGGGTCAATGTTCAACTTCGCGTGACACTCAATCGTTTCGACGAAGTTAGCCGTCGCAGCCTCTTTAACAGCTTTTACTGCCTCATCCACTGCCAGCGCACTCCCCGGCAAAACTTCCTCTTTTAGTTCAACGTATCTTTTGCTTCTAACACTCATGCTTCATCACCTGTCTTTTGGCCTTCAATCTCTATTCCCATGCTCCGGGCGGTCCCCGCCACAATTTTCATCCCCTGCTCAACCGTATAGGCGTTTAAATCGGGCAACTTTGTCTCAGCTATATCCTTAAGCTCTTCGGTAGTAACACTCCCGACCTTGTTCTTGTTCGGCTCGCCGGACGCTTTAACAAGCCCCGCTTTTCTCTTGAGCAACACCGAAGCCGGTGGGGTTTTGGTTATAAAGTCAAAACTTCGATCCTGGTATACAGTTATCTCAACAGGGATAATAATACCCGGATCGGCGTCGGCGGTCTTTTCATTGAAAGCGTTACAAAACTCCATGATATTAATCCCATGCTGACCTAATGCCGGACCTACCGGCGGCGCCGGATCAGCCTGACCTGCGGGTATTTGAAGTTTAATCTCAGCTTCTACTGGTTTTTCTGTCTGTGGCATATCGTATCCCTCAGTTTATAATTTTTCTGCTTGATCAAAATTTAATTCAACAGGCGTAGAACGACCGAACATATCAACTGACACTTTAATTTTTGCCCGTTCAATATCAACATCTTTTACGGTCCCCGTCATCTCTTCCATTGCCCCCGAAATAATACGAACTGTATCGCCAACCTCAAACTTAACCTGCGGTTCGACACCGCCAAGCTCAATTTGTTCTAATACGTCACCCATTTCCGTTTGACGGACTGGAATCGGCTCCAACTGCGCTCCCACGAAACCGGTTATCCCTCGCGTCTGCCGGACAAAATGCCAGTTGTTTTCTGACATTTTCATTTTTATGAACATGTAACCGGGGTAAAGCTGCTTTTCTACTTCCTGCTTCTCGCCCCGACGGATTTCCATAACCTCCTGGGTCGGCACGATCACACGATCAATGACGTCGGCTTTCCCTTCATCTTCTACTCGGTCGAGCAACCTCTCCCGGGTCTTTTCCTCCTGACCCGCAAACGTGTGCAAAACATACCAATCCATTTCTTCATCTTCTGTTGACCCCGTTTGCGAGGCTTCTTCGGCTGCTTCTTCCTCTTCTTCAACTGAATTTTCCGAAGTCACCGGCTCCGCATCTGCGCTCATAATTTATCGCTCCTCATTATTACCTGAACATTTGCGTCAGGTAGACAAATACCTGACCAAAGATAAAATCCAACAACCCCACGAAGATCATAAAAAATAAGGCACAGGCCAGAACAAGCAGGGTCGATTCAAAAAGTTTTTTTGAATCGGGCCAGTTTATTCGACCACCCGGCTTCGCTTCCAGCCAGACCTCGTGGAAAAATTTTTTCATTCGTTTGAACCAGCTCAATGTGAACCACCCGGCAAATACTTTTACAAAAAAATATCCCCTTCACCCCACACCCATTGCTAATCTGTGACACTTAAAATGGCAGGCCCGCCGGGAGTCGAACCCGGAACCTCCGGATTTGGAATCCGGCGCTCTCCCAGTTCGAGCTACGGACCTATATATTATCTTCTGTTTGATGTGGCGTTACCGGCAGGAGTTCTTCAGACCAATCCTGGCAAGACCCTGCTTACTCTGCAACCCCTCTGTTAATTAACCTACTTGGACAACTTATCTCAACCGGCTTCTACGGCACATTTTTCCTGTCCAAAGTATGATAGATGAAAAGTTTAACAAATCAAGTAAAAAATAGCAATAGAAAAAATTAAAGCCGAGGATGGGATTCGAACCCACGACCTCATCCTTACCATGGACGCGCTCTACCGGACTGAGCTACCTCGGCACAGCGACGAATTATTCTATCTTACTATGACGTTAAATTCAAACAGAACTTTACATATCCTACAATCTACCGGAACCCTCATCTTTTCTCCCCCTCACCCTAACCCTCCCCCTCCAGCCCCCCTCCTGTCTCCTCCCCCCCATAGGGGGAGGAATTAAAGGAGGGGGTAGGTTAGTCCCGAAAGAAATGCAAAAAGGTTGCCCAACAAACGCTTTTAGTTCAGAAAACAAGGCTCGTGCATTCGATACAACTCTTCATTTCCCTTTGCATTTTTATCGGGATTAGGATGGGGGGTATGGCGTCGAATTTGAGTTCAAAAGGTAGGTCTTGCCAGATAAGAGGGAAATTAAACGAATGAGCGCTGACGGCGGTTTAACTTTATAAACAGACCAACCATAATCCAGTTAATTATTAGAAAGCTCCCGCCGTAACTAACAAAAGGCAGGGGGAGACCACTAATCGGGGTAAGACCAATTGCCATCCCTATACCGATAATCAAATGGGCTATCCAGACTAGCCCGATTCCTGAGAAAAAATAAAATATCCACCACTCATCGGCCAGAACGGCAGCAGAAAAGACTCCGTAAATCAACAGTAAATATAGTATCGAAATCAGAACCGCAAAAATTGCTCCAAACTCTTCCACGCCAACCGAAAAGATAAAATCTGTCCACAGCTCCGGAATAAATCCAAGCTGACTCTGGGTCCCGCTCATATAACCTTGCCCGAACCAGCCGCCGGAACCAATTGCTATCTGCGACTGGATTAAACTGTATCCCCCTTCACGGGGCGCGGCGAATGGATTAAAAAAGGACTCCAATCTCTCCCTCTGGTAGGGGGCCAGGAGCGGTATGACCAGGGTTCCAATGATAATTCCTGTCAGCAGCAGAGAAATGTAACCGGCTACGCTAATATCACGACGCTTTAAATAGGGCAACAACACTGTCAGCAGTAATAAACCGCCCAGCGTCAACCAGAAAACCAGGCCCAGTTGCGCCGGTAAACCAACCACGGCGTCAACCATCTGCCCTGTTGTCCCGTCAAGGGGCGCCAGGACCATCGAAGCGCCAATTGCCCCCCCGGCTCCCAGAAAAACCAGCGACGCTCCCTCTTTCCACCAGCCACTAAGAAAAAACCAACCACAGACAATTGTAGAAAACACAAGTACTGTGCCCAGGTTTGGTTGCATAAAAATCAGCGCTATCGGAACTGCTGTAACCCCCAGTATATAACACATCCCTCCCCCACGGCTAATTTCCTCATCTTCTATTTTCGCTGAAATTCCGGCCAGGATAAGTAGCAAAAAAAACTTCATAACTTCCGAAGTTTGCAGGTTAAAACGCCATATACTGAGCCAGCGCTGACCGCCGCGAGCTTCCATCCCAAAAAACAACGTGAGCACCAGCAGGGCTATGCCCAACAAATAAAATAACCACCTGTAACGATAAAAGAATCTCGCATCCGACCAGTTTAATGCCAGGGCTAAACCCAAACCCGTTACCAACCAGGCCGCCTGCTTAAACGCCAGTTCCAGCCCAAAAACCCTGTGGCTGGCACTATAAATTAAAGCTATACCAATCAGCGATAGCAGCAGAGCTATGCAAAAGACCATTACAATGGAAGCTCGACGTCTCACTCCTCACGCCCTCCTTCGAAATAACCCAGCTCCTCCATCTTCAAATATACGTCGCGCGCCTTTGGGGCTGCCGTCTGACCGGCACTTCCGGCTTCGCTCAAATAAACTACGACCACGTATTCAGGACTGTTAGCCGGCGCCGCTGATACAAACCAGGCGTCGGCATCAGGAGTATCCTCTTCGTCGTCCAGTCTGACCTTTTGCACCGTCCCGGTCTTCCCAGCCACGTCTGGTCCAATTGGTTGATAATCCTCCGTGTGCTGGGCCCAGTAGCCGGTTCCCGAGGAAGCCACCTCGTCCATTGTGGACAACAGCTGCTCCCTGTTTTCTTTCGCCGGTATCCCGGTCGCTTCGTTTTCGACTTCCCCGACCAGCCGTGGTATAACATGTCTGCCGGTTAACAATCGTGCTAAAACCTGCGCCTGCTTAATCGGAGAAATCAAAGTGTAACCCTGCCCAATGACTGTATTGAGCAGCTCCCCCTCCGTCCAGGAAAATCCATAGCGTTCGGATAGCAGTTGCGGAGTCGAAAGCTGCGCCGGACGCTCGCCCGGAATGTCGATCCCCGCCCGACCGCTATAATTAATTTTTTCGCTCAGCTCCACTATTGCCTCAATCTGCAGTTCAGCGGCAAGGTTGTAAAAATAAACGTTACAGGAGTGGACCAACGCCCGGTAAAGATTCAGTTGTCCGTGGCCCTCCTCGCGCCAGCAGCCAAACTCCTCGCGTCCCAGCTCATAGTAACCGGGACAGTCGAAGGTGGTTGCCGGATCGAAATTGTTCTCCAGAGCAACCATGAAGGGAACTAATTTAAACGATGAAGCCGGCGGAAAACGGCTGTGCACGGCCCGATTAACAAGTGGATCATCTTCTTCCAAAAATAGCTGACGGATCTCCTGTTGCTGGCCGCGAACAAATTTGTTCGGATCATAAGCCGGCTGCACAAATAAAGAGCGTACCCGGCCCGAAGGTATTTCCATGACTACCACAGCTCCTTCGGAATCCGCGGCAAACGTCTTTTTTATCTCTTCTTGTAATTCAAGATCAAGATTCAGTTGAAGATCATTGCCCGGCTGCGGGGCAATTGGTGAGGGGGACTCAAGCGTTCGTATGTATTCACCTGCGGCTGTCGTCTCTATCCACTGAATGCCGTCCTCCCCCCGTAAATATCTATCATAAGCGCTTTCAACCCCTCGCTTCCCCACAATATCTCCCTGGGCTAGCCCCTCACCGCGACGACTCACAAGTTCCTGGCTGCTAATCTCACCAGTATAACCGACGACCGGCCCAATAACTTCACCGTATTCGTAAACACGGCGGGGAAAAACATCGATTTTTAGCCCCGGGAATTGAGCCGAGTTCTCTTCAAACCGGATCTTCTGCTCATCCGAGATATCACGGAGGATAAACCGCCGATCGGGGTCACTTAAGCGACCGGCCAACTCGTTCGGATCCACCTTCAGAAGCTCTGCCAGTCGCCGCACTCTAACCCCATCCAGCCGCTCTTCCCCCGGCTCCTTCACCAGTTGGAATACCGGCTGGTCCGCGGCCAGCACACGCCCGGCTCTATCAACAATTTTTCCACGAGAGGAAGGAATCTTTTCGTGTCTTATTCTATTGACGGCGCTCAGGCGCTCAAATTCCTGGCCCAACTCCAGCTGCAAATAAAACATTCTCCCCAGCACCAGCAAAAGAAAAATCACAAGCAAAATATATAGAGGCGCCAGACGACGCGTAAGTTTAGAACGATCGTTTTCAGTAATTTGTTCCATTAAATGTGCTCCCCCGGGTAATCCGGTTAAAACATTTTCTTGTGAGCTTTATATGTTCTCATAACTGCCGGCTGCAGCCAGGCGAAAAACAACCCTACGATAACAGTTATTACCCAGGACAGAACAGCCGGCCGCGACGGACGCTCAAACAATAAGTAACTCAGCAATCCCCGGGTAATAATGATGGAAAAAATTAACACCAAAAATCCAAGGACGCGGGCCAGGGGCTGCCGCCAGTCAACTGATTTATCGATAACCGTTAGTCCAATAACTCCCAGACCCAGTCCAAGTAAAATTGTACCCGGCAGCAAACCGTGCATCTGCTCCAATAGAGCCCCGGCCAAAAATGCCCCGGCCAGGACAGCCGGTAGGCTGCGTCCACTGACATAGTAACGCAGTGGCAGAAAAATCAACAGATAACTTCCGACCCCCACCAGCACCAGGGTTAAATCCAGCACATAGACTCCGGCTATAACTGACAGCTCAATCATGTTCTATAAGCACCCAGCCAAATGAAGGTAAGCTTTCCAGCGGCGGCGCTTCAACTACCAAACGCTTCCCCGCCTGATCAACTTTTTCCTCTTCAACCACTTCCTTTACCCGTCCGAGGAACACATCCGGCGGCGCTATCAAGCTCGCCTGCGCCGAATAAACCCGAGCCCCCCGCTCCACCTCAAGCACCTCGGGAAATTCTTCCACTACCATTTTCCCCGGAACACTTCCCTTGAGAACAAACTGACGGTCCGGAATCCCCTCAATCCGCACCCCTACTGTGAATCGCGGGTCACCTGCAATTATTGCCAAACTGTGGTCGGAGTATACCCGCTGAAGCTTCCCCCGCAACACCCAGCTATCACCACGCACCTCCAACAGAGGCTGCCCTTCTCGTAAGCCCTGTCGATAACCCTTATTTAGATAAAGAGAACGTTCCAGCATTGACAAGTTCTGGCTGACCGCCTGCACGGCTAACGGAAAGCCGACCGGGCTAGACGGTAAATCCAGTTGCCGCCTTAAATCCCGGCTATCCTCACGATAAAACTTTAATTCCTCAACTTGCCGACGCAGTCGCTTGTGCTCACTCCTTAAATCCTGGAGTTCGTCGACAAGACGGTTGCGAGAACTCACCATCTCCGCTGCGGTCGAAGCTGTCCGACTCAAAATGCGGTAGGCTCCCCCAATTATCCGGAAACCGGGTTGGTAAAATAAGTACGGATTGAAATCATAAACCAGCGCTCCGGTTAGTAGCACACAGGTGAGTAAGAAATAAACAGCGAAAGCAAACCAGCCCTTATTAATCACTTTAAGACGCTCCCGCGGCGGCTTCTTCTACATGTCTCCGGCCGAATGTTCGTTTTCCTTTAATTGTTGTAAGTATTTCCCTGAACCGCGGACAACACTGGTCAGCGGCGCCTCCGAAACTGTTACCGGCAGCGACGTATGTTCAGCCAATAGTTGGTCCATCCCTTTCAACTTGGCCCCCCCACCGGTCAACACTATACCTCTATCTGTTATGTCAGCCGACAGCTCTGGCGGTGTTTCCTCAAGCGTGCTCTTGACGTTTTCAACTATCGTCTCTATTGGCTCGGCCAGCGCTTCACGGATTTCTTCGCCGGTGATTGAGAGGGTTTTTGGCAGACCGGTAGTTAAATCCCGCCCCTTGATTTCATAAGTTTCTTTGTCGTGGTCGTCATCTGGATAAGCTGAGCCTATTTCCATCTTTACCTCTTCCGCCGTTCGCTCGCCAACCATCAGACTGTACGTTCGCCGCAGATAGGTTGAGATCGCCTTGTCCATTTCATCACCGCCGACTCGTACGGACCGGGCCACGACTAATCCACCCATTGAAATTACAGAAACTTCAGTGGTACCTCCTCCGATATCTATTACCATGTTTCCGGCCGGCTCATAGACGGGCATTCCGGCCCCTATCGCCGCTGCTAAGGGCTCCTCAATTATATGAATTTCTCGACAACCGGCGTGTTCGGCGGATTCCGTTACGGCCCGCTTTTCAACTTCGGTTACCCCGTAGGGCACGCCAATCACCATCCGAGGGCTGACAAACTTCCGACGGTTGTGTACCTTGTCAATAAAATAACGGATCATTTTTTCAGTCACATCAAAATCAGCTATCACACCGTCTCGCATCGGTCGGACAGCCCTTATTTTAGCGGGCGTCCGCCCCACCATGTCTTTCGCTTTCTCCCCCACGGCCAGCACCCGGTCGGCATCGTCGTCCAGGGCCACTATTGAGGGTTCGCTTAACACAACTCCACGACCTTTCACGTATACAAGAGTGTTTGCTGTCCCCAGGTCAATACCCATGTCATTTGAAAATAAACTGTAAATATAATCAATCGGCTGAAACAAAAAAATCAACTCCTTCTATAAATTCTCGAGTAATTCAGTGGCGCGCTCGGGAGCACCAGTTTCTCCTGTGATTACCTCCAGCAGTTGTCGGGCTTCGTCCGCGCGCTCCTCTTCAAGTAGTACTTCGGCATAAAGCGTCTGAATTTTGAGGTTATCCTGTAGTTCACCGCTCTCCCGCAGCACCGTCCGCGCCTCATCAAGACGGTTTAAGTCCAAATTTACTCGGGCGATCGCCAGACGATACTGGGTGCTTAACTCCAGCTCGTTAGGCTCCCTTTCTCGAATCAGATTTAAACCTCTTTTCAGTTCCGCCAGCGCTTCGCGCAAGTGGTTCTCTTCCCCTGTAGCTTTCAAACTCCAGGCACGGTTAAATATAAGAACAGGATCTCTGATACGCTCACCCAGCGTATCATAAAATTGCAGCGCCTCGTCAAACCGCCCGAGACCATAGTTTACGTTAGCCAGTAATGTTACTAACTCTTCGGATCTTTCCCCCGCCTGATGGGCCCTCAGTCCATAATCACGGGCCCGCCGCAAGTATCGGTCCCCAAGGTGATAATACAGATAGGCGATATTAAAGTAGTCCCCCGGCTGTAGCTGCCAACCGTCTCGGGCACTCAAACGTCGGTAAAGCGATAACCCTCCCTTGATCTGCACTTCTAAATCCGACGGTTTGGCACCGGACTGTAATTTTTGCCTTACAATTTTGTAATGATGTCGGGCGGCCTGCAGTATTAAACTGCCGTCGTAAGGGTTTTCGCGGAGACGCTGCCGGTATTCTTCCAGAACTTCAGCTTTTACTGGGCGATACGAACTGCGCCAGTAAACATGATAGCTGAACCCCAGGAACATAAGGGATAGAGTTAAAAGAAATAACGCCGGAATCGGCTTCTTCAAACTCGCGACAATACTATTAATCAGCGTCCTTAAACGCTGACGCGGTCTTTTAATCATTTTTACAATCCGTCCTTCAAAAGCTTTATATAAATTCTCATTAACAGTATTTCCCCAGCAATTCGTTTACAGATGAGGAATGTGCCTGTTATCGGATTTTGAAATTTCAATGAGTCCCATCTAAAAACTCTTCCCCCTTGACGGGGGAAGACTTAGATGGAGGTGAAAACGGGGTTTTAGACTGCACTCTTCAATAGAAACAGGATGATGCTTGTTTAGCGCCCCCGGCATCATTGCGGGTTTGATCTATTAGTCGTCATTGCGTTCCCCCGACCGTAATGAGGGTAGAAGGTTTCGCTGTGGCTTTTTTAAACTACTTTAGATAGAATTAAATAACATGATTAGACAGTTGTTTTCTGCCTGGAACTATTGATTTTAAATATTCTACTTTAATTATACCTGAGGTGAATGAAAAAATGAACTGGTTACGCGACCACATGAAAGAAATTATCTGGATAATTGTAGTTGCCTTTATTCTAACAATTTTTGCCGGCTGGGGCATGGGCGGGCTGGACCGCCGTAGTCCGGAACGAGAGCTAGCTGTGGTGGACGGTGAAATCATCTCAATGGCCCGCTACCATGAAATTGTCAACCAGGTTCGGGAAGAATTCCGTGATCAGCGGGACGACCCCCTGGATGAAGAGGCAAACCAAAAAGTCCAGGAAGAGGCTTTCCGGCGCGCGGTCAACGAAATCCTTCTCCAGCGTTTTGCCGAGCAGGAAGGTGCCCGGGCTACCGCTGACGAAATTCGTCAATTCGTGGCAGCCCAATTTCGGGACGAAGCCGGTCGCATAGATCACCAGGAATTTCGACGATTTCTACAGCACATTTCTCCGGCCCAGCGCCAGGAAATTGAGGCCGAAGAACGCAAAAGGATTGAAACTATGCGCGTCTATAACTGGCTCGAAAACCAGCTTTCCATACCAACACAGGAAATTGAGCAAAGCCTTGCAAGCGGCCTGAGGGAACTTGATCTCTACGGTCTATTTGTTGATCCGGGGAGTTTTTTAGAAGCAGAAGCTATCCAGACTTATTACGAAAATAACGAAGAACAATTTATGGCGCCTCCACAGGCTCATCTCCGCCAGATAATGCTCAAAGGCGACGACGTCGAGGACCCTGATACTCCCGAATCTGAGCGATTGGATGAAATAGGCGAATTGCGTGAACGAATCCAACGGCAGTTCCGGGCCGGGATTGAGTTTCCTGAACTCGCACGGCGTCACTCACAGGACACCGAAACTGTGAACGCCGGTGGCGATCTTGGATGGGTTACCCCGGAAGATCTCCCCGAACAGCTCTCGCGAGCCGCCTTTGATCTGGAACCGGGAGAAATGAGTGAGATGATTGTTTCGGGAGACGACTATTACTTTCTCTACCTTGAGAACCCGATTGAGCAGGAGGTAAAACCGTTACCTGAGGTTAGAGATGAAATAGTCGGAGAACTTTTAACTCCGGAACACTGGGAGCATACTCGGTCAGAAGCACAGGAGTTATATGATCAGATAACCGCTGCTGAGGAGCCGCTGGTTGAGCTCAAAAACCTGGCCCACCGGTCAGACGGTTTCACCTCGGGCACCGAAGGTCAATACGACTGGGTGCCGGTTCGTTTCCTCCCCGAATACCTGGACGAGCAGCTGCGACAGAACTGGAGTGGTGAACTCATCTCCGCCCCCGGGGACAATCGTATTCTTCCCCCGGTTACCAACACTATGTTAGACCTGCTTGTAGAAGCTAAAACCGTCGCCGAACCGGTTGAAACAGATTACGGTATGCTGATCCTTGGCTGTCGGGAACACCGGCCAGGACGCCCGGAAGAGCTGCTGGCTGAGGAAGAAGAAACATTTAAACATTACATTCGGACAGAGAAGATTAATCACTACGTAGATGGTTGGTTAAAATGGCGGCGGCTTGAGGCCGAGGTAGAACTTGAAGTGCCAGAGGAAAGAATTGGAGGACGTTCGGCCGATGAAGTGCTGGCGGAAACTCTCGACCTTGAGCTGGAAACTATCTAACCAAGTATATGTACTTCTCTTACCTGCCTGCCAAACTGTAGAGCATCCTCCCGCGAGTTATATAGCAAATCAACTCTGTTTCCTTTGATCGCTCCTCCAACATCTGCCGCTATACCATAACCGTATCCTTCAACATAGAGCAGGGTTCCCAGGGGAATCACCCGCGGATCAACAGCAATCAATCCGTATTCCGCCGGTAGTCCGACAGCAGAATACCCGTCCGTGTAGGGAGCTGTGTCTAAAAAGTGGGGCGAATATGCGGTCGCCACCATTGTCATTGAACCCTTCTCCATTACTTCTTTCAGCCGACGGTTTCTAAACTGCGCATTTCCTTCCAAAATTACACGTGGACTCCCGTCTTTCCCCGGACTTCCCCCCTGTATAACAAGTTCGCGACCGGCTGGCAAAGCGCTTGAGCTGATCCGCCTCTCTTCGACTTGACGGTCCCAGCGCCGATCTAAATCTCCCCTATCGCCATTACGAATAAATATGTTCATCCCCTCAATAAAATCAGATGTTGGCGCCGGAAATAGAGAATCATAAGCCTCAGGATCTATTTGATTATCACGCAGTGCTTCTGCAACCGTTTCGGCCCGAGAGTATATCTCTATCCGTTCTCCATCTGCGTGCAGCGTCGCTGTTACACCCTCAGGCTTCTCGGCCTCCACTAACAGCGGTAAAACGACCATACACAATAATATTAGTAATCCTATGAGTCTGACAGTTTTCATACTTCTCGCCCCTTTTTAATAAAATTAAGTTGCCCTATACCCTGTGGGAAAATATTGTTTGTGCTGGCCTGTCCGGTAGGTGCGTCTATTAGGTCATCTCTCTAACGCCGTAAAAATATACCACATTATCCGCTTCAGGTCAATTTTTTTATTGACAGACAAAAACCTCCCCGCGGTCCCCCTTCACTAACGTTATTTCCAAATAATTCACTAAATTCTCAAGAAATGCCTTAATTTTTTGGAAAATTATGTTCATAATAGTAACTACAGAATAAAATCACACAAAGGTAGGGATTCAATAATGTTTTTTGGACAAAAAGAGTCAGAAGTTAAAGATTTGTTGCATCAGCACCTGCAGTCGGTCGGTGACTGCCTCGAGGTATTTCAGGAGATGATGGAGAGCTACCTCAAGGGCAAGGATGACTTCCGTGACCTCTCCTTTAAAGTACACGAGGCAGAGCACGAAGCAGACAACATCCGGCGTAAGATCGAAACGCAAATTTACGAGGGGGCCTTCATGCCCGCTTACCGGGGCGATTACATTACCCTGGTCGAGCACATAGACAAGATAGCTAACCGTGCCGAAACAATTAGCGACTTTGTTGCCCAGCAAAATCCCCTTATTCCTGAGGATCTCATCTCCCGGGTTGAGGGGCTCACAAAATCCTCTATCAATTGTATAGACCCTCTTTTAGAAATTATCAAAGTTTTAGATCAAAACTGGGAAGAGGCACGCAAGCGAGCCCAACAGGTGGAAAACGCCGAGCAGGACGTCGATCAGATGGAGTGGAAATTAATTCGAGACATTTTTGAACGGGATGATTTAGAAC
>CAZMIT010000017.1:0-22481 GCA_964566495.1 uncultured bacterium
GGGGACGTAGTGTAGCGGTCTTAACACGCCTCCCTGTCAAGGAGGAGATCGCCGGTTCAAATCCGGTCGTCCCCGCCTTTTTTATGTACCAATCCCGCTAATTAACAAGTCAATACAAAACAGAGAAACCGGCGATCTCAGGGAGTCTGAGGGAGTATCCCTCAGGATTTCAGGCACAGGAATGTGCCGTGGGGGAGCAGTGAGCGAAAGCGAACGTCGAGGGGGAACATGTGTTCCCCCTTGAGGAGCAGGAGGCGACATCGCCGGTTCAAATCCGGTCGTCCCCGCCTTTTTTATGTACCAATCCCGCTAATTAACAAGTCAATACAAAACAGAGAAACCGGCGATCTCAGGGAGTCTGAGGGAGTATCCCTCAGGATTTCAGGCACAGGAATGTGCCGTGGGGGAGCAGAGAACCCATTGATGACGGTGATTGGGTGGGTATTTTATTACGTCAAAGTATTTTGACGTAGTGAGTGTAAAAAAATACCAATTTAGAGGGGAGGACGGACAGGAGCCTTGATTGAAAAAAGATGGTAGGGGAAAATAAATAGAAATAAATTAGAACAGACAACTCTGGAGGTTGAGATTATGCGTTATGGTTACGGTGATTTTGGGGATGACGGAGAATTTATAATTAAGGACCCGGACACCCCTTTACCCTGGACTAATTATCTTACTAACGGGGATTACTGTGCCCTGGTAAGCCAGCACGGCGGGGGATTTTCCTTTTACGTTGACCCGGCCCGGCACGGAGTCCTGAGAAGGGAGATGTCCGGCTTGCGTCGGGATTGCCCGGGGCGATTTTTTTACATTGTTGACGAGAAGAGGCAGGTCGTGTGGTCACCGAACCGGGTGCCGATGGATGTTCCGTTGAAGGATTACACCTGCACGCACCGGCCCGGTTTCACTCGTATCAATTCCGTTTACCAGGAAGTTGAAGCTCAAATTGAATATTTTGTGCCGCCTGAGGAAGACCATGAAATCTGGTCGTTAAAGCTAAAAAACCTTTCTAACCGACCGCGTCATTTGCGAGTTGTGGCAGTTAGTGAGTGGCTAATGGGCAATACCGAACGTGATGCGACTGATAGGCAATGGGACCAATTGTTTAAAGACGTCTGCTACGATTCGGAAAACGAGTTACTAGTTGGTAAAAAACGGCACTGGGAATCTCAGACCGGAGCTTCCCGCGAGATTATGGAGTGGCCCTACGCCACCTACATGACAGCGACCCGTACGCCGCAAAGCTGGGAGGCCAGCCGTGACGAATTTTTTGGCACTTACCGTGGCTATCATAACCCGCAAGCCCTTGAAGTATCTAAACTTGGTCAAAACAAGGTTGAGGGTGGTGATGCAGTAGGAGCCCTGGACTGGAAGTTGGAACTACCGGAAGAAGGCAGTGAAAAATTATCCTCGATAATCGGTGTTGTTGACCGTGAAGGTCTTGATTCGGTGGAGTGGGGAGATTATCAGAGCGAAAGCTACATCGACCTGGTCCGCGAGCAGACGGCAGATTTCTGGCAGCGTCGTTCTGAGCACGTCCAGGTATCGCTGCCCGATGAAGAGTTAGAAAAACTTGTAAACACCTGGCTACCCTACCAGGTGACGATTAACACCTGGTTTGGTCGTGCACCGTCTTTCTGGCACTCTTCGCAGGGTTACACGGGGTTTCGTGACGCCTGTCATGAATCTTTCGGGAGTGCCCCATTTGCTCCGGAGGACGCCCGTGAGAAGATAAAGCACATCCTCTCTTTTACTTTTGAGAGCGGTTTGAACTCGCACCGCACACCCAGGGGTGCTCGTGATTATGACGAGAGCGATAACGCCGACGATCCACTCTGGGTGCCCTTTGCTCTTGACGCTTATTTGCGCGAGACGGGGGACTGGGATCTGCTCGATGAGGAAGTAGGCTTTTTGGATTCAGAGGAGGAAGCAACTGTTCTCGAACACATGATCAACGGAATAGATTATGTCTTAACCCAGCGAGGAAAGCGCGGTCTGCCACTGATCCGTTACGGCGACTGGAACGACGCTCTCGACACGCTTGGCGAGGAGGGAAAGGGAGAGTCAGTATGGATTGGCCAATTTCTCTGTCTGGCACTTGATCTGGCCGTTGATATTCTGCGCAAGTATGGATATGATCAGTCCAAAATTAAGGAATACCACCAGGAAAGTGAAGAAGTCAGGAAGACACTCTATCAGCAGTGTTGGGACGGCGAGTGGTTTTTGCGTGCTTTCACTGACGAAGATCGACCGATAGGAAGCAAAGACAACGATGCCGGTCAGTTGTATTTAAACACACAGACCTGGGCCGTGCTATCTGACACCGCCTCGCCGATGCGAGCGGAACAGGCCTTCGAGGCGGTGATGGAACGACTGGACACCCGCTGGGGACTCCGCTATTTTGCTCCCGCCTACCAGGAGTTAGATCCTGAAATTGGTGTTATAACCCAGTTTTACCCCGGGAAGAAGGAAAATGGTTCCATCTTCAGTCACGCCGCCGCCTTCGCGTTAGTTGCTCTTGCTCAGTTGGGCAGGCGCGAGGAAGCTTTTGATCTCTGGCGTAAAATCAGTCCTACCACTCATGCCGGTGCGGACGCCGATCTCTACCGTCTTGAGCCTTACGCTTACTGTCAGAACGTGACCGGACCGGACTCAGAGGATTTTGGGGAGGGCAACTATCACTGGCTCTCCGGCACTGCCTCATGGGTTTACAGAGCTGTGGTGGATTATATTCTTGGAGTCAGGCCAGGCTGGGACGGACTTAAAATTGATCCAGCCCTGCCGCCGGACTGGGAAAAGGTAACGGTTGAACGAGATTACCGGGGAAAGCGTTGGATTATCGATTACAACCAGGACCCCGGCGGTGAAGGGGAAATAGAAAGAATAGAGGTGGAGGGAAAAAAACACGACGGAAACTTAATTAAGCTGGCTGATTATGAAGATAAGGATGAAATTCACGTGGAGGTGTATGTAGCATGAAGCTTTCAGAAAAAATTGAAAAGACGGTCAATTTTCTTGAAGAGGAGATAGATTTTCAGCCCGAGTTAGGTATGATCATGGGCTCCGGGCTGGGAGAACTTGGCGAGGAAGTGGAGTCGCCGACGACCATATCATATGAAGATATACCCGGTTTTCTGGCTTCAAAGGTTGAAGGACACGCCGGTCAGCTTGTGCTGGGGGAGCTTGAGGGGCGGAAGGTCTATCTCATGCAGGGTCGTTATCACTATTACGAAGGCCACCCGATACAGGATATTGTCTTCCCGGTCCAGGTGATGGAAGGAATTGGCTGTGAGACTATGCTGGTCACCAACGCCAGTGGAGCAGTTAATGAACGCTTTTCTGTGGGCAATCTGGCGCTGCTGGTAGACCATATAAATTTTCTTGGCAACAACCCGCTAATTGGGGTGCACGACAAAGAGGTTGGTCCTCAGTTCGTAGATATGACCTACGCTTATGACCCCGAGCTGCAAGACCTTGCCCTAAAGAAAGCGTCCAAACTGGGGATAACCCTGGAGGAGGCCGTTTACGTGGCTTCCATGGGTCCCTCTTATGAAACCCCGGCGACCGTGGAAATGTACCGTCGAATTGGTGGTGATCTGGCCGGAATGTCCACTGTACCCGAGGTTATAGCAGCCAATCATGTTGGTATGCAGGTGCTGGGATTATCCTGCATAACTAACATGGGAGCAGGTATTTTAGACCAGCCACTGGACCATGAGGAAGTGATTGAAACGACCGAACGAGCAAAAAGCAAGTTTAAAACCCTGGTCCGCGAGATCATACCCGAGCTTTGAATCCCGTCCGCGGCTGGGTAGAGGCTGACTTACCATGTAAAAAGGTAAGTGAATTGTCAGCAAGCGAGGATCTTCCGCGGCCGCTGGCTCGCTATTATCTGCGCCGTGACGGTGAAGATTTTAGCTCGAAGCGGGATAATTTCTCTGCCGATGAACAGCCCAGCTTTCACCAGCCCGTAGTTGGACTTTCGGAGGTGGCGCAGTTTCTGGCGTCTCTGCTGCGCGGCGGGGAGACGATAAATTTAGCCACAACTGCTTCGGCAACTGCTTATTTTTCTCTTTCGCTTGTCGGAGCGGCGATAAAAAAACTTGGCGGTAGTGTACGCTGTTGCAAGCACCCAGCAGATTTTAGCGCTCCCGGGCTTATTTTCTTGGATGGTAGGGCAAAACTTGAAGAAGCCGCTCCCAGTTTGAAGGAGGGGGAGGGTTTTGTGATCACTCCAGAGCTGCGGGAGGAACGATCATATCAGGAGGCGCAAGTTGTCCACTCACCCGGGGGAAGTACTTCTCTACCGATTATTTCTTATCGAGTATGTGAGGCGGTAAGCCGTAAAATTTACGGGGCAGAGCTGCCTTCTTTTGTGGCTTTTGACCTGGAGACGAGCGGCAAGAGCCCACGCACTGCTGAAATCATTGAGATTGGCGCGGTCAAATACAGAAACGGCTGCGCGATTGAGGAATTTGAAACTTTTGTAAGTTCTGTTGATTCCATTCCCGCCAAAATATCGGAGTTGACCGGGATAGAAGATTCTGACCTGGAGGGGGCGCCGTCGCCCGAACAGGCGCTGCGACAGTTTAAAGATTTTTTCTCCGATTACCGGTTAGTTGCTCACAACAAGGGATTTGACATACCGTTTTTAAAATATCACCTAAAAAAATATTGCGAAGATTCTTTGAACAATCCAACCGGGGATTCAATGCGTGCTGCCCAGTCATCTTTTCCCGGACTCCCCGGCTATGGATTAAGTGATGTAGCCGGACATCTTGGCGTTGAGCTGGAAAGCCATCATCGGGCGATGGATGACGCCCGGGCGTCCGGTGAGATTTACAAGTTAGCCCGGTGCAACACGCCGTCCCAGGTGCGAGAGGTGCTAAAGGCGCTGGCTGTTCCAGCATCGCTTGTCCTGGCAAGCGAGACTGACCTTTTCTCCGTCGACGAGCGTAGTCTTTTCAGATACGGCTACAGGCTGCTAAAAGAGGAGCCGGAACAGTTCCCCAAAAACCTGAAAGAGCTGGTAAAACCAGGTCTGGTGAGGTACCGGGGCTGGCCGCTTGATCTGCTGGTTAATATTCACTCGAATTGGGAGGAGTGGTCAAACCGGGAGCAGATAATCTTTATGACTGCCGGTAGCGATAAAAATTTTCTGGACGAGTTTGTCCCCGACAATGATAAACGCAGATATTTCAAGCAATTATACGAGAAATGGATCGGTGAGCCAAAAAATGTTTATGATGTCGAGTTGGAACTGAGTCAGCTGAGTGAGATATTTTCGGAGCTCCCCGAAGTGACTCCGGCCAGCCCGCCTTTTACAGTTAAGCTCAGCGGGGTGCGGGTTATAAACAGTCGTTTACGGGAAAGTGCCGCCGGGAAATTTTATCAGATTACCTTGGCTGACGGAGAAGAGTGGTTGACTGCCGTTTATTTTGGGGAGATTGAGGAGTGGAGTAATTTAGCTGTAGATAATGCGGTGGAGCTGGTAGGAATTCCGGTAGCCGGTATTATTGAAGCACAGCAGCCGACCTTACAAATTATCGAGGAGGTGTAAAAAAATGAGTGAAGAAAAGGCCTTGATTGCTGTAGTGGACAGGGTAGTGGGAGACAAAGCAGTCCTTGAACTTGTTGAATCGCGCTATACTTTTGACTTTCCGGTGGAGTTACTTCCAGAAATTCACGAGGGAGCGGCGCTGGAAATTGATTTTGAGCTGCGGCCTGATATTGAGGAAGAGCGTCGGGAGCGAATTAGGAACCTCCAGGACCGTCTAATTCAACGGTCCAAAGAGGAGGAGGAGTAGCCGGGTTAATCGTTTTGTTTTGTCTGCGCGGCGAAAGAAAAAAATAAATCCGGTTTAAATACCAGGTCATTCCGGCGGGAGTGAAACAGAGATCCGTAACAATAGATTGCGGATCGGGGTCCGCAATGACGACCGATAGATCAAGTCCGCAATGACGACCGATAGATCAAGTCCGCAATGACGAAATCGTTGAAAGGTATTGCTGTGTGAAAAATTTCACTTCACGGCCGGACAGATTATGATAAACTAATATGCCGCGAATGAACTCACTAAAACTTACCCCGTGATTATATCAACTCATGAAAAGGATGATCCGGAATGACTGAATCAAAAATTGAAGCGATAAAAAGTCTGCCCAAGATTGATCTGCATCTTCATCTGGACGGTGCAATAAGGACCCGAACAATACTTGAACTGGGGGAAAAACACGGCGTGACGCTTCCGGCTGACAATGTTGAGGAGCTTTCCAAACACGTTCAAGTTCAACCATCATGTCGCAGCCTGACTGACTTTTTGGCCTGTTTTGAGGTCTTTTATCCAGTGCTTCAATATCCGGACGCTGTTGAACGAATAGCCTATGAGTTGTGCGAGGATTTGAAAAAACAGGGAGTGGTTTATGCGGAGACGCGTTTTGCCCCAGTGCTGCTAACCGAAGAGGGGGCAAGCCAGGAAGAGCTGATACAGGCGGCTCTCGAAGGGTTAAAACGGGGCCGGAGTGAATTTGAAGTTCCTGTGAATTTAATTGTCTGTGCCTACCGTGGGACGCCACCGGAAGCCAGCGCAGAAGTTGTTGAACTGGCGCAAAAATATAGAGAAGAGGGAATAGTCGGGATTGATTTTGCCGGTGATGAAAGTCAGTATGACGCCCGGGAGCACATGGAGGCGCTGGAGCTGGCCCGGGAGTATAATTTGCCGCTTACCATTCACGCCGGTGAGGCCGGTGCTGTCGAAAATATCAGGGAAGCAGTTGAGCTTGGCGCCGACCGGATAGGTCATGGGGTACGACTGGAGGATGACCCGGAACTGCTGACCGAAATAGTTGATAAGGAGATACCGCTGGAGCAGTGTTTGACAAGCAATTTACAGACCCAGGCAGTCTCTGAAATAGCCGCGCACCCTTTTCCTGATTTTTATGAACAGGGTGTCAAGGTTACTATAAATACGGACGACCCCCGCATAAGTAGCACTGATATTAATGATGAATTTTTGCTGGCGGCAGAGAGTTTTGATCTCGATATAGCCGATCTGAAAAGTGTCCTGCAAAATTCTGTAGAGGCCGCTTTTGTTGATGAATCAACCCGCAGTCGACTGCGAAAAATAATTTAAACTTTAATTTGAATTAGAGGTGTATTGTCATGGGAGAATTGTCTCAAAGTGATAAGGAGCTAATTGAAGAGGCTTCGGAGGCTTTAAAGAATGCTTATGCACCTTACAGTAAATTCAGAGTAGGAGCAGCTGTAAGGACAGCACAAGGAGTTGTTTATCGCGGTTGTAACGTAGAAAATTCATCTTATGGGCTGACTAATTGTGCCGAGCGCACCGCAATATTCAAAGCCGTCTCCGAGGGAGAAAGAGAATTTGACAAGCTGGCTATAGTAGTGGAGTCAGCCGACGGCATTGGTACGCCCTGCGGTTCCTGCCGTCAGGTGTTGAGTGAGTTTAACCTGGCGATGGACGTTATTATGGCCAATACAGCCGGTGAGGCCGAGATGCTGTCGGCGTCGGAACTGCTGCCCAAAAGCTTCGCCGCTGAGCAGCTGGAACAGGAAAAAGTTCATCCGAAGTAAATTTTTTGTTGCCAAAAAGAGCAACTAACTTCAACGAAGGATTGAAAGTTCGAGCATGAATGAAGGAAGTTTGCGTGCGATCAAGTCAAGACTTATAGCCCAAGAAGAGGAAACTTTAGCAGAAAGTGCCAGCTTTTCCTCGAACACAACCGGCCGTGATAGGTCTGAAACTTCTAATCTTTTCCGGACGTCATTCCAGGTCGACCGGGACCGCATAATTCACTCACCTTCTTTTCGTCGTCTGAAATTCAAAACCCAGGTTTTTATTGAGCCCCTGCGCGACGACACGCGGACCCGACTGACTCACACTCTTGAGGTAATGCAGATCAGTCGCACTGTTGCCCGGGCCCTGGCGCTGAACGAGGATCTCACAGAGGCGATAGCACTGGGACATGACCTCGGTCATACTCCCTTTGCTCATATTGGTGAATCGGTACTTGATGAGCTCAGTTCCAGCGGTTTTCACCACAGCAATCAATCGGTAAGGATAGTAGAGAAACTGGAGAAACAGGGGCAGGGTCTTAATCTGACCGGGGAGGTGAGGGACGGGATTGCAGCCCACTCTAAATCCTCTCGTTCCATCTGTGATCCGGTTAACAACGACGTCACGGTCAGCGAGGAGGCCCGGGTCGTCAGACTTTGCGACAGTATCGCCTATTTGAACCATGACATTGAAGATGCAGTTAAGCTGGGTGTATTGACAGAAGAGAGGCTCCCGGAGGATTTGCTGGATAAACTGGGACACAAAAGTGGCGAGCGAATCTCCCGTTCCGTGGCCGGCATTATTAGAGCCAGCCGCCGCAACGGAGAACTGAGCATGGAGGCGTCAGTTCGGCAAGCCACTGATGACTTGCGTGACTTTTTATTTGAAAATTTATATCTGGCTAAAAGTGATTCACCAATCAATCATGAAGCACGGCGGGTAATGTGTGAACTTTACAAGTTTTTCCGGCAGAATAAGCATTTAATCTACGAGGAGTTGCCTTTTCTGGCGGAAATAGACGATGAGCAGCCAGTAGTTGATTATCTGAGTTTACAGAGTGATCTTTCAATCGCCAGACTTTATCGCCAGTATATTGGTCGTGAATTGAATTATCTCCCGGCTTATGAATAATTTTTTCAAAATAAATTTTTATTTGTCAAAAAGTTCTTTAAATTTATGAATGGCAAGGTAGAATAGTATCTTAGCAGGAATAAGGTTATCCCAGTCTCACTAAAGTGATTTATTAATGGCAGACAAATCAGTATTAATCGTGGAAGATGCTGTGGTAATAGCCGAGCATCTGAAAATGCTGGTTGAAAACCAGGGTTACCGGGTGGCGGGCGTTACAGACAACGGACGGGAAGCGTTGGAGCTTGTCGATAGCGACCCCCCTGATCTCATACTGATGGATATTAAATTAATCGGGGACATAGATGGTATTGAGGCGGTGAGACGTCTCAAAGAAAAGCATGGCGAGCAGATTGGCGTGGTTTATGTTACCGCTTACGGTGACGAGGTCACCTTGAAGAAGGCTCGCGAGTCGGGAGCCAAAGCCCTGTTTACAAAACCGGTTCGAAAAGAAGCTCTGGACTGGATTCTGCGCTGGTATTTTGAGGACGAACAGGAATTATCCTCCACACCTTCCTCTCTACAGGCCTGGTTTTTCAATTCCGAGTAAGCCTGGATTATTTTGAATTTGACAAATCCTTTGAAAAAAATCAAAAACACATATAAACTAAACCCCTGTAGCTTTTCGCCTCCAGTGGGTAGGAGCCTTTTTGGCCTCCTCGGGAGGCTCTGGTTGTTAAGGCGAAATTTAATAATAATAATGACTCTTTAATTAATACTCTGTGAACTAAAAGAACTTTGGGAGGCGCAAATATGTCTGTCGTCGATCAGGAGATATCAGATCTTGCACAGTTGGCCCGGCTTAATCTGACTCCGGAGGAAAAAGAAGAAATGGGCGAGGATTTGAAAGAGATACTGGAATTTGCGGAGAAAATTAACGAGGTAGATACAGAGGGTATAGAACCTACCTATCACGCTCTGCCGCTCACTAACGTCTTCAGAGAAGACGAGGAGCGTCCCTCCCCCTCACCGGCCTCGGCGCTTGAAAATTCCGCCGCGAGTGTAGACGGCTATTTTGTTGTCCCCCAGGTGATTGAAGAGTAATGGAATCTGAATTAGTGGACCTTTCCCTGGTCGAACTTTTAAAAAAATTAAAAAACGGCACGATTACTTCCGCCGAAGTGGTTGAAACGTCTATCAATCGTTACCGGGAACTTGACGATGAATTAAATTCCTTCGTCTCTTTTTATCCGGAGGACTCTCTGCAGTCTGCTCGAGAAATAAGTGCGGCGGATGCCGAAGAGCCGTTGGCCGGGATACCGCTGGCAATCAAAGACAATCTCTGTCGAGCGGGATATGAGACGACCTGTGGTTCAGAGATATTAGAGGGGCATCGGCCACCTTACAGTGCGACAACAGTAGATACCGTAGAAGAGGCCGGTGCTATTATCGTTGGCAACGCTAACATGGACGAGTTTGCGATGGGGTCTTCCACGGAAAACAGTGCTTACGGGCCGACGAGCAATCCCTGGGATAGCGATCGTGTCCCAGGCGGGTCCAGTGGTGGCTCAGCCGCTGCCGTGGCAGCGGGGATCGTGCCCGCCGCTCTCGGTTCCGATACCGGTGGCTCTATTCGACAGCCGGCGGCTTTCAATGGGGTTGTAGGGGTAAAGCCTACTTATGGCCGCGTGAGCCGCTACGGGCTGATTGCTTTTGCGTCATCACTCGATCAGATAGGACCGCTGGCTCGCACGGTTGAAGACGCGGCTCTTTTGACTGAGATTATTAGCGGTCATGATCCAGCCGATAGCACTTCGCTTGACCAGCCGGTTCCCGAGTATCATGAAAATCTTAACCCGGAGGCGGCGGATTTAAAAGTCGGAATACCGGCTGAATATTTTGGTGAGGGAGTGGACGAAGAAGTCGAAGCGATTGTTCGTCAGGCAGCCGCTGATCTGGCGGGAGAAGGTGCAGAGCTGGTGGACGTTAACCTGCCCTCAACAGAACAGGCAATATCCGCCTATTACGTGATTGCAACAGCCGAGGCGAGCAGTAATCTGGCCCGCTTCGACGGCGTTCAATACGGCCCCCGGGCAGAAGAATTTGAGGACATGATTGACATGTATTCTCAGACGCGGGCCGAGGGCTTTGGTTCCGAAGTTAAGCGTCGTATAATGCTGGGTACCTATGTCCTATCCAGCGGCTATTACGAGGCCTACTACGGGAAAGCTCAGAAGGTTCGGACACTGATCAAACAGGACTTTGAAAACGTTTTTGAGGAGTGTGACATGCTTCTGACTCCTACTGCCCCGACCGTTGCTTTTGAACTGGGTGCAAGAGTAGACGATCCCGTGCAGATGTATATGAATGACGTCTTAACGGCGCCTACTAATTTGGCCGGTCTCCCGGCTATAACTCTACCGGTTGATTCTAACTCTAACGGTTTGCCGGTGGGCGCGCAGTTAATTGGGCCGTCGCTTACCGAACAAAAGTTGTTTAATACCGCATATTTATTGCAGGAAATATCTCCCTGGGAGCCACGCCCCGCTCCCCTGAAAGTATGAATTGGTGATTATAGTATGAACGATGAAATTATAATTGGTCTCGAAGTTCACGTGCAGTTGAAGACGAAAAGTAAGCTCTTTTGCGGCTGTAGCACCGAGTTTGGAGCGGAACCGAACGAAAACACCTGTCCTATCTGCCTGGGCTGGCCGGGGACTCTGCCTGTTCTCAACCGCCGGGCTGTAGAGTTTGGAATGCTGGCCGCTCTGTCGCTGAACTGTGAAATTAACGAGGATATCAAATTTGATCGCAAAAATTATTTTTACCCGGATCTTCCGAAGGCTTACCAGATTAGTCAGTATGACATGCCTCTGGCCGAGGAGGGGTTGGTAGAGGTCGAGCTTGACGGTGGGACAAGCGAGGTAGGTATTGAAAGGCTGCATCTGGAAGAAGATGCCGGCAAGCTCGTTCACTCCGAAGCCGGCGCCGAATCTTATGTTGATTACAACCGGACTTCCGTGCCGCTGGCGGAGATAGTGACGAAACCGGATATAACCTCTCCCGAACAGGCCGAGGTCTTTTTGCGTTCTCTCAAGCAGCGGATGGAATATCTTGGCGTCAGTGACTGTAACATGGAGGAGGGGAGCTTGCGCTGTGACGCCAACCTTTCAGTGCGAACTCCCGAGGGGGAGCTGGGTACAAAGACGGAAGTGAAGAACATGAACAGTTTTAAAGGGGTGAAAAAAGCTCTTGCTTACGAGGCCCGTCGCCAGAAGAAGCTACTTTCCTCGGGGGGCGAAGTTGTTCAGGAGACGAGGCTCTGGGACGAGGCAGAGGAGGTTACTCGGGAAATGCGATCGAAGGAAGCAGCTCACGACTACCGCTATTTCCCCGAACCAGACCTTGTACCGGTAAAAATTGGAAGTGATTGGCAGAAGGAAATGAGAGAGCGCCTGCCGGAGATGCCAGAAGAAAAATATAACCGTTTTAAAACTGAATATGGTCTGCCGGAAGAGGCGATTGAAACATTAACTGCTGTCCGGCCGCTGGCCGATTTCTTTGAACAGGCGGTGACTGCCGATATTGCTCCCCGGTCGGTCAGCAACCTGATAATTTCCGATCTGAAGCGTGAGATGAATGAGCGTGACTGGACAGTCGAAGATGTTAATATAAGACCAGAAAACATTACGGCTATCGCCCGGATGTTTGAGGACGATGTTATCAGTAGCAACGTCTGTTCCGAACTGATAGCTGAGCTGGTGGAATCGGGAGGAGATCCTGAAGCCATAGTTGAGGAACGTGACCTGAAACAAATTTCCGATGCCGGAGAGTTGGAAGCTATAATTGATGAGGTTATAAAGGAGAACCCGGATGCGGTTGAGGATATTCGCAGTGGCGCTGACCAGGCGATTGGTTTCTTAATCGGTCAGGTGATGCAAAAAACCCAGGGGCAGGCTGATCCTGCCCAGGCCAGGAAAATGTTACAGGAACGTATTTAGCCAGACTACCACTTGGGAGTTGGTTTACACTATGCGTGCTGGAAAAAAATTCGGGTTTAAATTTCTCTTAATCTTAATATTCTGGGGCATTATTGCCGGTTTTATTGTCGGCTATTTAGTCGAGATAGGTCTCGATCACCTCGATTATCCAGTTATTGAGCCCTACGCTGGTGCTCCGATTGGGGCCGGTATTGGCTTTGTTATGGCGCTGCTTGCTTATCTTACCTGTCGCCGGGTGCTTTTCGATTACATAACTGATCTGCGGGAAGAGCTGGCTACCATAGGTGAGCTGCCCTTCGGCATTGATGAAGATTTAAACCTTCCCGACCAGGCGAGTGCTTTCTACGGTTTATTTGAATACGAAGTTTCGAAGCTGGCGGAATACAGGGACCGGCTGCACGAGCTTTCCGATCATTCTAAACGGGTTATAGAAGACGCCGGTCGCCGTGATATGTCTCCGTTGAGACGTTACCTTGAGCTGCTTGACGAAAAGCTGGATAAAGTTGCCGCGGTCGATCGTGACCTCGAGAGCATTCAGTCCTGGATACAAGACGAGATCTTACCGGTAGCCCAGGTTGATTTTGACCCGCTGGAGCTCGAGCAGATGGAAGAGTTTGAGAGTATGATTGAATTCCAACAGGATCTTGAAAAGACCCTGCAGGAAGCGGAAAGACGTGTCAAGGAGGCAAAAAATACTGTACTGCCCTGGGGGGAAGGACCGGAAAAATTACGTGATGGAATCGAACAGGCCAACCAGCTGCTGTTAGAGATGAGTGAGCTTTTCCGGGAATTTCCCACTGAGACCCTGCCCGAGCAGGCTGAAACTTTGCGACAGCACACGCAGCGCTGGGATCGTCTGGCAGAAAAAATAGAGGATGGTTTCAACTCGCTGGTAGACAGTCTTGACAGCTCCCACAGTGCGCTGAGTGATTTTTCTAAGCAAGCAAGTAGGGCCACACCACCACCTTCGGTATGGAAAAACCTTAAAGACGAACTAACTGCCGTCGATAATAAAGTAAACCGACTTAGAGAGCTAACTGGAGAGAATTGGACGTCGAGCTTGAAAAATCACGTTAAAAAATTACGTGATCAAATTTACTGGATAGAAGAAGCTCTACATGAGCTTCGAGAAGAGACTAAGGCAGAGGTTGAAACAGTAAGCGCCCTCGACGGTCTAGCTGCAGAGCTTGAAAAATTTATCTCTGCAGGAGAAGAGTAGACCTTGCAGCAAAAAAATGCTAAAGTTTCGGTCAAGGAGGGCCGATTAATTAAAACAAGGGAGGTTGTTACCAATGAGCATTGAAGGCGTCACAAGCGCACAAATTATTCGCCGGTTAAAAGGCGTTCAGCAGTCGTCAGAGTCTGACGGCGCCGGTCGCACCCAGGCTGCCGGTGGCGATCAGCTTGACATTTCCGGTGACGCCCGCTTCGCTCGCACGCTTGCCAGGGTCCAGGATCGTATTAATGAGACACCTGAGGTTCGGCAAGATCGTGTAGCTGAAGTTCAAGAACGGCTGGAGAGCGGCTACTACGACTCAGATGAAGTAATCGAAGACGTAGCCGACAACATCGCAGCCGTTTTTCTTGGCGAACAGTAATTTTCCGTAGAGTTATTCCGAATCATCTCTAAGGCCCTTATATTGTCTGCCCCGGGTAGGCTCCTACCCGGGGCTTTATTTTCTCTCATTCGCTGTCGCTCCCTTCTTCTCGAAATTCATTTTAATAGATATAATTAACCTTCCTCTTGCATCCAACGTATAATTCGATCTCTGTAATTTGAAAATTTAAATGAGGTGTAGTTATGAATTACTCTGAAACTATCAATTTGCCCCGCACTAATTTTTCAATGAAAGCCGGGTTGAGTGAGAATGAACCGCGGCGTCTGGAGAAGTGGCAGGGAGAAGATCTATATCAGAAAATGCTGGACAACCGGGAAAATTGTGAGAGGTTCATACTCCACGATGGTCCCCCCTATGCCAACGGCGACATTCATATCGGACATGCTTTAAACAAAATTCTTAAGGACATCCTGGTAAAATTTAAGACCCTCCAGGGTTTTTACGCTCCATACGTGCCCGGTTGGGACTGTCACGGCCTGCCAATAGAACACGAGGTAACGACTGAAGACCCGGAGTTGAAGGAAGAGGGGACCGAAGCGGTCCGTGCCGCCTGTGAAGCCTATTCGCTTAAATATGTTGAGCATCAGCTTGAGCAATTCAATCGACTCGGCGTTACAGGTGACTGGGACGATCCTTATTTAACTCTTAATCCAGAATACGAAGCCGAGATTTTACGTTCTTTTTTGCGCCTGGTCGAGGATAATTTCATTTACCGCCAGCTTAAACCAATTCACTGGTGCTGGGACTGTGAAACTGCGCTTGCCGAGGCAGAGGTCGAATACGATTCCATAAAATCGCCTTCTATTTATGTAGATTTTAAAGTTATTGAGGATCCAAACCACGTTCTCAAAAGCAATGAAGCTAACGTTATGATCTGGACTACAACTCCCTGGACATTGCCGGCTAACGTTGCTGTTGCAGTTCACCCGGAGATCAACTACGTAGAGTTTCGTGATCCGTCCGGGACTGTTCACCTACTGGCTGAGCGGCTGCTGGCTCCCACAGTTAGTCGTCGTGACTGGACAACTGCTGACGTTGACGTCCTTGGGACCTACGAGGGTAGTGAACTGGAAGACTTAGTCTGTGCTCATCCATTAATGGAAAATCGTGCCTCCCGGGTTGTTTCCTCTAAAATTGTCACCCTGGAACAGGGAACGGGATGTGTACATATTGCCCCCGGACATGGACAGGAGGACTTTGAGCTGGGGCAGGAGTATGACCTTCCGGTAGTTTCTCCCGTCAATGACCGGGGTGAATTTACTGAGGAATATGGGCCCCAGGCCGGCGTTCACGTACTCACTGCCCAGGATAGAATAAACGAAGAACTGTCTGATAAGGGAACGCTATTCCATGAAGAAAAAATTGAACACTCTTATCCATTCTGCTGGCGCTGCGATAAACCTGTTATTTTCAGGGCTACCCCCCAGTGGTTTCTTGACGTCGATCACCACAACCTGCGCCAGGACGTGCTCGAGTCTCTTAATAATATTAGCTGGTATCCGCCACGCTCGCGGAAACGTTTTCAGTCAATGGTCGAGGGTCGTCCGGACTGGTGTCTTTCCCGTCAGCGTGACTGGGGCGTTCCAATTCCGGCCGTATCATGTCAGGATTGTGGAGAAGCACTGCTGGTCCCCGAGTTAATAGAATCTTTAATTGAAGTCGTGGAAAGTGAAGGCAGCGACGTGTGGTTTCAAAAATCTGTGGATCGTTTTCTTCCCGCCACTTATCAGTGCCCTGAGTGTGGTGGTGACGATTTTACCAAGTCAGAGGATATCCTGGACGTCTGGTTTGATTCTGGAGTTAGTCACCTGGCTGTGCTAAAAAATAGGGAGGACCTAAGCTGGCCCGCGGATGTCTATCTTGAGGGCAGTGATCAACACCGCGGCTGGTTCCAGCTCTCGATGTTACCGTCAATGGCGCTTGAGGAAGCGCCCCCTTTCAGAGAAGTGATTACAAATGGTTTTGTGGTCGATGAAGACGGCAAAAAAATGAGTAAATCCCGGGGCAACGTGGTTTCGCCGCTGGAAGTGGCGGAGGAGGACGGCGCTGATATACTCCGTCTATGGGTGGCCAGCGAGGACTATAGCGAAGACGTTCGACTGGGCGAGAATCTGCTGGAACAGGTTCGAACTAAATACCGACGAATTAGAAATATCTGTAAATTTTTCTTGGGGAATCTGCAGGATTTTGACGGTTTCAGTCCCGAAGAAGATTTGATTTCTCACTCAAATTTACATCCGGTGGATCGCTGGTTTGTCAGCGAACTGTATGGGCTTATTCATCGCGTCACCCGCGCCTATGAAGAACGCGAGTTTCACGCGGCGATGAGCGAAGTAAACAATTTCTGTGCGAATGAGGCCTCGGCGCTCTTTCTGGATATCACCAAGGACCGGCTTTACTGCGACGGCGCTGATTCAGCAAGCCGCCGAAGTGCTCAGACGGCCGTTTATCACGGGGTTAAGACTATAACTCGTTTAATTGCTCCGGTGCTTGTTTTTACTGCCGACGAGGTTTGGGAGTATTTTAATGAGGAATCCGTTCATCTCAGTGACTGGCCCGAAGCTAATTCCGACTGGGAGGACAAAGACCTGGTGGCTGATTTTGATCGCCTCCGGCGTGTCCGTGAGGAGGTTTCTCGAACCATCGAAGAGCATCCTGAAGTGGGGTCTTCGGATGAAGCGTCGGTTACAATTTTCTGGCCCAAGGTGGAGTCGCTCTTGTTGGAATACGAGTCTATTTTGCCCGAGTGGTTAATCTGTGCCGATGTAACGGTTGTAAAGGGGAGTTCCAGACGTGATATTGAGGTTGAGCCCACTGACAACAAGAAGTGTGAGCGCTGCTGGCGTTACAGAGACCACGTTGAAGCACGTCAGGATGTGGAAGGTGATTTGCTCTGTGAACGTTGTTATAAAGTGCTATCCGAACAGGGTAAAGTGAATGAAGGTTGATCAATACTCGCAGGATTTTACCAAAATTCGGGGAGAGAAGCGCAAGTCACGTATACTGGTCGCATACACGTTAGCGTTCGTCGTTCTTTTCCTGGACCAGTTGACCAAATTTTTAGTGGAATACCAGCTCCGCATCCCCGGCAATCGCGTCCGAGTTGTCTCCTTTCTGGATTTTTTTAATATCGTTTACGTTCAAAATCCAGGGGCCGCCTGGGGTATTCTGCAGGGCTACTGGTATATTTTTGTTCTGGCCGCCCTGATTGCAACAGTTGTATGTGTCTGGATAATCCATTACTATCCGGACCATAGCTTACGCTTCCCTATTGCACTGATACTGGGTGGTACACTGGGGAATTTAATTGACCGCCTGTTTATTGCAGGAGGTGTCGTCGATTTCCTCGACCTTGGTATTAGTAACTGGCGCTGGCCGGCCTTTAACGTTGCTGATGCCGCGCTTACCGTGGCTGTCGTCTGGCTGATTAAAATAATTATTTTTTCACCGGGGTTTCAACACGGTGAATGAGAATATTTCTGTTGAACGACGGGAGCGAATTGATAAATACTTAGCCTCGCAACTGAACCTCTCTCGCAGTCGTATTCAAAAAATAATCACTGCCGGAAAAGTTCTGCTCAATAATTCTCCGGTTCGAGATAAAAGCCAACTGGTGAAGCCGGACGACAGTCTGCAAGTAGAACTCCCCGATGAAATTCACAGCAACAGAGTAAGACCTGAGGACAAGCCCTTATCGGTTCTATATGAGGATGAATACCTGTTGGCCGTCGACAAACCATCCGGTATAATAGTTCATCCGGTCAGACACCCGTCGGCCGGCGATGATTTGGTCTCCGGGACTCTTGTCAACAGGTTGCTTTACCACTATCCTGAGCTAAAACAGGTTGGTGGAAGCGAGCGCGCCGGTCTGGTCCACCGGCTTGATCGAGGGACCAGCGGTGTTTTACTGGTCGCCCGTTCTACCGAGGTGCTCCTGCGGTTGCAGGAACAATTTAAAAAGAGAAGCGTTCGTAAAAAATATCGAGCTATCTGTGGCGGACGCATGGATGAGCCGAGAATACGCGTGGAAGTGCCACTGGCCCGTGACCCGGGTAACCCTTTGCTGCGGTGTGCTGATGCTGAAGGTAAACGAGCTGTTACTACTTTTGAAAAAAGGGGTGAGGATAGCACCAGAGTTGCGCTTGATTGCAAGCCGGTTACCGGTCGCACCCATCAGATCAGGGTTCACGCCAGTTATATTGATTTACCCATAATTGGTGATAATAAATACGCCGGGAGAGCGGCCGATCGTTTGATGCTTCACGCACAAGCTATTGAGTTTAATCACCCGATTAATAATGAGAAGGTTAGAATCAAATCTAATTCACCGGAGGTGTTCGAGCAGTTATGGCAAGAGATAGTTTAAAGTTTTCGCTTATCGTTTCTCTCGCATTCGCTATTTTACTGGTTCCATTAACAACTGTTCAGGCTGAACAGGATGAAATAATAGAGCGACTGCGACTTGACCTGGAAGAAGCTGAACAGCGTAATCGGCGACTTGAACAAGAGCTGGAAGAACAGGAGGAGGAAAAAGAGCGTCTGCGTCAGAAAATTGACGAGCTTGAAGCAGAGCTGGAGGTGTCGACGCCGGCGGTTGCTCCGGAGACTGTAGAAATTGAGGAGGCCGACACCGAGGAGGTAGATGAACCGCTTCCTGAAACGGTAGAGGAGGTATCGGAACCTGAGTCAGAGCACATTGTCGAGCGTGCCGATACGCTTCCTGAACCTGTTGAGAGCGTGGAACGGACTCTTAAGAACGTGCACGGAGAACGCCCTGAACTTTACTGGGAATACGGTCCGCACCGGGCTTACCCGATTCTGGCCCGCCCCCTGCAGCGCCATCTCGTCAAAACTATCACGGCTGACGATTCTCTGACTAAGTTAGCCCACCAGTTCTACCATGATTCTGATTACTGGGAGCTTATTCACCAGTATAACTCCGAAATAATTGCCGACCCCAATGCTTTGCCGGGGGGGCGTGAGATTGATTTACCTCCAATTTACGACCTGGAATATCTGCGCGACTGACTTCAAACAGTAGGTGATTTTGTTTGCGACCTGATGGACGAGAAAATGATGAACTGCGCGAAGTTGACATTGAAACTGACTACATCGTTTATCCCGAGGGATCGGTTCTGATCTCCACCGGTAGAACCCGGGTGCTCTGCAATGCCTCAGTGGATGAAAGTCAGCCTTACCACCTGCAGCACTCCGATACCGGCTGGGTTACGGCAGAATATAGTATGCTGCCGCGATCAGCTCCGCATCGCCAGGTTAGAGAAGTGGTTCACGGACATCGCAAGGGTCGCACCTACGAGATTCAACGTTTAATCGGCAGGACTTTTCGGGCCGTGGTTGATCTTGAGAAGCTTGGACCAAGGACAATCTGGGTCGACTGTGACGTGCTGCAGGCAGACGGCGGCACTCGCACTGCTTCAATAACCGGCGGTTTTGTCGCTTTGCGGCTGGCAGTGGACCATCTTTTGAGAAAAAAACGAGTGGAAGAGGATCCTATAAAACAGCAGCTTGCCGCGGTCAGCGTCGGTAGAGTTGACGGTGAGATAATGCTTGACTTGAATTACGAAGAGGATAATAAAGCTGAGGTTGACGTTAATTTTGCCCTGACTGGCGACGGTCGTATTGCCGAAATACAGGCTTCTGGAGAAGAGGCTCTGTTCACATCTGCTGAATACGATGACTTTTATGAACTGGCGCAGGAGGGCGTGGAAAACTTGGTAGAGCTGCAGGACAGGGCGCTGGAAGAAGCAAATGGATAGAATAGTATTGGCGACCGGCAACCGCCATAAATATCGAGAGATGCGGGAGGAATTTGACGAACTTGAAGTTGATCTTGTCTCGCCGTTTGAGCTTGAATTTGAGCTTCGCCGTCCTGAGTCGGGCGAGAACTACCTGGAAAACGCCCGTATAAAAGCGGACGAAGCTCATGATAAAACTGGTCTGCCGTCGCTGGCGGACGACTCCGGTCTGGAGGTTGAGGCGCTGGATGGTGCGCCGGGGATACACTCCTCGCGCTGGGCGGGGACGGATGCCGACGCCGCTGATCGTAACAGGCTGCTTTTGGATAAACTGACTGATCTGCCGCCGGATGAAAGGGCCGCGAGATACGTTTGTGAAATGGTGCTTGTCGATTCCGATGGTCAACTTTTTCATACCCGGGGGATCTGTGAAGGACGAATTTCTACTGAACCGCGGGGCGATTGTGGTTTTGGCTACGACCCGATTTTTGAGGTTAAAGAGGCCGACTGGAAGACCTTTGGAGAGCTTCCTGCTCGGGTGAAAAAGTGGCTCAGCCACCGGGCGCTTGCACTTAATAAAATGGTCAGCTTAATTCGTAAACAAATTACCGGGGAACGGAGCTGATTTTCATTGTTATCGGAAGATGATTCCAATCTTTACACAGGGACATTGCTAAACCTTATTCTACCCCCGGTGGCCGGAATGTTAACGGTTCTCTTTTTAATAACCTTTCTTTACTGGTTGAGTCTCAGCCTGTTTGTGCGGGTGCAGCCCGAAGTAAGCGGGGTTACCTATCCAGTTGTTGAACTGGTAGGATATCCGGCGGCGGCTGTTGCAATAGTAGTTGTCTTAACATCAGCTGCCATTCTGCTTGCCGGCATACGAACCTTAAAGGCTTTCGCGCCGCCGCTTCAACGGTTAAAAGAGATGGAAGCCGAGGGAGGAGTCGCTGACGATATTCTTGCCCGGGCTCGGGTCTGGTTTTATGGTCAGCTGCGTCGGCGGATTCTGCTCTTTATTATTGTTAGCATGGGGACAACTTTTCTTTTGCTGGCCGGACTTTACTTACTTGTTCTTAATCATCTTTTTAGTCTACTCACGGGCTACCCGCGGTTAATTGAATCCATACTTACTTATCTTCGTTACTACGGGGTCCTTGTTTTCTTTGCTCTTCTGCTAAGCGGCTTCTTCGTTACGTTGATTTCCCTGCGCCAACTGGCCCAGGTCGTCGGCGTTAGCGACTCCGAACTGTCGGAATTTTCCTGTGAGCAAGATCGCTATGCTGACCTGGATGAACTTGAGGCAGAACTGGAGCGGCAGTTTTTTGACCTACCAGATCGATCTGGGGAGGTCAGTTGATTTAGTGGAAGAAGCCGAGCATTCCTCGCGCCCGCTTGAAAATAAAGGCTGGACTTACAGTGCGGGCCGGCAGGCGGCAATTGTGATCTACTGCTCCTCAGAACACCGCAAATTAAATGTTCTTTCAGTGATTGCTTTAGAGGTTGACCCGGACCAGGAAAAAGTTAATTCTCTGGTTGTCCTGGCGGCTGACGAGGCAGAAATTTTGGATGAATTTGATTATAATGAACAGCCTTACAGGCTTTACCAGAACTTAAAAATGGCAGTGCGAGATTCTGACGACGAAAAAATCAGTCGTGATTCTTCAAGAGTTAAAAAGCGGCTGGAGGATTATTTTAACTCCTCGCTTACACTCCGTTCAATTGCCCATGATTTGCGGGAAAATGAAGTTGAGACCGTGGAAGAACAGGTGCGGGAATTCGTCAAAAACAGTCTGCTTGGCGCTGCCGACTGCGAGGTTAAGTTAAGAGTTTCTCCCTGGCGCCGGCCTGAGGTCGCGGAATATACAGAACGCCAGGAGGAGAAAAATAACCAGGAGGAAGCCAGAAAACCAAACGGGGTTGTCGGCCAAATCGAAGCTAACGCCGCCCATCTGCTCGCCGTTGAGACCTGTATAGATCCCCTGGCCGGGCAGGAGTTGAATGATTTACGCCTCGGCGATGAGATCCTGGTGCGGGTGGTAGGAGAATCACTGGAAAGCCTGAACAGTTCACTAATCGATGAAGAAGTCTCTGAGGATTACCTGGTTTCTCGACCGATTCCGGCCGAGCTGGCGGCACTTAAGTTAGGTGATAAGCGGGGAGAAATACAGTTCTGGGCTAAATTTAAGGAACGTGTCTACGGTCGTGGGGTTCAGCCTGACCAGGCCCGGGTAAAATTACATCGGTCCGCCGCTGAAGATAACGAGACCCTGGCAACAATGGTTCAATATTTAGCCACTTTTATGATAATTTTGTCACTTGCTATTTTTCTACTACTAATCGGGGTACCTGAATTATTTTTTGCCCTGGTGTTTTAATCCTAAGCCGGCCTATGTATAGGCCGCCCAAAGGGTCGCCCATTCGTCAAATGGGCTGGGTGTCCTTTGGACGGATAAT